>NZ_JBFRTN010000082.1:0-25477 GCF_041474095.1 Vibrio sp. 10N.222.54.A3 | reverse complement strand
CGCTTTGGCTTTAACTGATAGGCATTACACCTTATTAGGTGCCTTTTATCGTTTCTTTATCTAAGCAACGCTATTTAGCTTAGGTTTTAACTCTTTTCGCGTCAAAGTTTCACTAAAGTCATGACTGAAGTGGTCAACTTGAATCGCTGTATAACGAAGTTTATCAGCAGCAACAATTTGGTCGACTTCTTCTTGCGTCAGAACATCAGCAGCAAGTGCTTGAGCCAGTTTATCTGCCAGCAAGCCTTTACGAGCCACCTTTCCTTCTTTCACTGCTTTGAAGATCTTACGCTCCAGAGGCTTGATGCTGTACATCGCATTGAAAGCGTTCTCCATAAGGCCAACACTATCATCCTCTTCCTTGCCGATGTAGCAAAGGTGAGTCAGACGTTCACGGTGTGCTCCCGGAGTCATCAAGCTTTCTGCTAGTTGAACTGTTAGGTTATCACTTGGTTTTTCGAAGTGGTTACCAACAGGGAAAACTAGACCTTTAAGTACTTTACCCACCATCTTATTAGGGAAGTTACGGTACGCTTCTTGTAGTGATTTAGCCGCATTGTGGAAACAGTGTTGAACCGCGTAGTGCACGTAGTCTAGGTCAGCTTGTTGGCGACCTTCGTCTTCATACTTCTTAAGTGCAGCAGACGCCATGTATAGGTAACTTAGACCATCACCCAAACGTGCAGAGATAAGCTCTTTACGTTTCAGTTCGCCACCTAGCGTCAGCATTGCGAAATCCGCACTGACTGCAAGCGCACGGCTCAAACGAGTCAGATCTTGGTAGTACGGCTTAGTTGGACCGCTCATGTCGGCTTTAATGAACTTAGAACCAGTTAGTGCCGCACCAAAAGCACCGAACGTGTTTTTAGTCGCGTGTGAGATGTGCTTGAACAACAAGCTATCAAAGTCTTTTGCACCTTGCTTCTCGTCTGGGTTCGCTGCCGCTTCCATTTCGCTCAATACGTATGGGTGACAACGTGTCGCACCTTGACCGAAGATCATCAGGTTACGAGTTAGGATGTTCGCACCTTCTACTGTGATAGCAACTGGAATACCTAGGTAAGGCGCAGCCAAGTAGTTCATTGGGCCATCTTGAATTGCACGACCTGAATGGATATCCATTGAGTCATTCAGAATAGTACGTGCCATCTCTGTCATATGATATTTCGCGATTGCCGTTACGATACCCGGCTTCTCTTTCATATCCAGTGAAGTGGTTGTTAGTGTACGAGTCGCTTCTAATAGATACGTTAAGCCACCAATACGGCCTAAGCTCTCCGCAACACCTTCAAACTTACCAATCGACATACCGAACTGCTTACGAACATAAGCGTATGCGCCAGTCGTTTTCGCCGTTAGGTGGCCCATCGCCGTGCCAAGTGCTGGTAATGAGATACCACGACCTGCAGACAGACATTCCACCAGCATACGCCAGCCTTTACCTGCGTAATCGGCACCACCGATTAACCATTCCATAGGAATAAATACATCGTGACCGCGTGTTGGACCATTCATAAACGCAAGACCAAGTGGGTCATGACGCTCACCAATCACAACACCTTCGTGGTCAGCCGGGATTAGCGCACAAGTGATGCCAATGTCTTCTTTGTCACCCAGTAGCTTTTCTGGATCGTGCAGTTTGAAAGCCAGACCAAGTACCGTCGCCACTGGTGCTAGTGTAATGTAGCGTTTGTTCCAGTTAAGCTTGATACCTAGCGTCTCTTTACCTTCGTGCATGCCCATGCACACAGTACCGACATCAGGGATACCACCCGCATCAGAACCCGCTTCTGGGCCTGTTAGTGCGAAACATGGGATATCTGTACCGTCAGCAAGACGAGGTAGCCAGTAGTCTTTTTGGTCTTGAGTGCCGTAGTGAGACAGCAGCTCACCAGGACCAAGAGAGTTTGGAACCATTACTGAAACCGCAGTACTGATACTGCGAGTCGCAATCTTAGTTACGATAGTTGAGTTAGCGTGAGCTGAGAATTCACGACCGCCATACTCTTTCGCAATAATTAGCGAAAAGAAACGCTCTTTGCGTAAGAAGTTCCACACCTCTTCAGGAAGGTCTCGATCTTCTTTTACAATTTGGTGGTCATCAAGCATAGCGAGCAAGGTTTCAAGCTCATTATCCATGAACGATTGCTCTTCTGCTGTCAGCTGAGGTTTTGGGTATTGATGCAGCTTAGTGAAATCTGGTTTACCAGAAAACAGCTCTCCGTCCCACCACACGCTACCCGCTTCCATCGCTTCTTTCTCGGTGCTAGATAGTGGTGGTAGTACTTTTTTAAAGAGTTTAAAAGCTGGGTCACTTACCCATTTTTGTCTTAGAGAGCTCATAGTTCAGATCCTTTTGTTCACTATATTGGTTGTGAATGTTTCGCTTTTTATTGTTTTATTCTTCTGCTGACATGCCTGCGGCTAAATATGGAATAAGAATATCGACCACTGCCTTAGCATCTATCTTTCTGTCATAGTCATTCTCTGCAATTTCTACCAGAGCCTGACTTGATGCCATGGTGAATACACAAGTCCCTAGGGTGAAGTGTAATCGCCAAAATAACTGTTCTTGAGTGAGGTTCGGATTCGCCTTCATTACTGACGTTGTAAACAAAGAAAGTACTTCGCTATAACGGGTAGTAATGAACCAACGCAAGTGTCCTTGCACATCTGTATAGCCTCTGCCGATAAGTAACATGAACCGGCTTGTACCATTTGGCCTAACATCATTAAGTGCTCTTAGTGGCTGTCTCAGAGACTCAAACACGTCACTCATAGAATACGTTTCGTTCAAGTTTAAGTTCACTAATGCATCTTGCAGTGCTGGCATAAATGCTTCTAAGTAACGATTGAGTACCGCACGAACCAGAGTCTTCTTATCGCCAAAGTGATAGTTCACTGAAGCTAAGTTGACATTCGCTTTACTCGTAATCGTGCGTAAAGAGGTGTCATTAAAACCGTGCTCAGCAAATAAGCCTTCAGCCACATCTAAGATTTTGTCTTTGGTTGTACTTCTTGGTGCCATTTCAATCACTCGTATTAAACAACTGTTTGAAATATACGCTTAGTACATTTATTTAACAAGCAAGCAACATCACATTTTCACAAATTGGTCGTACCAGTTAATAAAACTCAGCACTAACCGATTGAATCGCTGTATGTTTACAAAAAAAGAAAAAAATAATGAATTTTCTTGGAACTGAAATGGAAATGGTGGGTCATAAATTATATAGAAAACAGCGTATTTAGAAGTTTAACAGGCCGTCAAACTTGTTCTTCTCACTGCTTTCTTAATTACTGCATTTTCCTTATTAACTCCTATACTTGTATCCGCCCAAACCACGTTGGTTTGGGCTTTTTTTTTGTTTGTTGTTTGGGACGAGAGTGAGCCTTACTTACCCCTCTTCACAGCTACAGCTACAACTACAAACTAAACAGCGCGATCGATTCTTTTTATATTGTCATTTTTTACTAAAAATCGAACTACCATGCTTGGCACATTGTTATCACTGGAACTCGTATTTCAAACAACCTACTAGCCAACGTTTACCTATCTGAGTCCAAACCTAATACTACGTTTCCTCTATTTACGGTGCATCCATTCGAAGCTTGCCACTTGCTACTATTGGTAAATTAATCAATAAGGATAGAGACTTACATTCGAAATAAAGCCAACAAACTTAGCAATTTCTTGCAGATGTCCTAAGCTTCGTTTAATACCCTTTTCAATTAAGTAGTTAAACGCTTGTTGGGAAGCGGCGGGAGCTTTTAAAAGTAGAAGGAGACCTACTTTGAGACTGTTGAAATTACCTATTATGTGTTGCTTAGTTATTGCAGCTCCACTATCTGCTCAAACTTTAGAACAGGCCGTAGCCATTACCTTGGCTACAAACCCTGAGATAAAGAGTATCTTTAATGAGTTTGTGAGTGTACGGAAACGAAATGACGCCGCAGGTGGTGCTTATAGACCTAGTATCGACCTGGATGCTGGTATTGGTTACGAAGGCATAAACCCTGCACCAAATAACGGCCCCGATACCGATCTCACAAGAAAGGAAGCGACGATTTCCCTCACTCAGTTGCTGTGGGATGGTTCATCGACTCTCAATGATATTGATCGTACTGCCGCAGAAGCAGAATCGGTTCGTTTGCAATTGCTCGCGGATGCCGAAGACAAAGCGCTGGAGGTAACACAAATCTATCTAGATGCAGTCAAAGCAACTGAAGTTTTAGCCCTTTCGGAAAGTAACCTCGCTATCCACAAGAAAATCTATAAAGACATCAAAAAGCGTGCAGTCTCAGGCATAGGCTCAACCGCAGATGTATCTCAGGTAGAAGCAAGGATTGCAAAAGCTCACGGCAACTTATTAGCCGCACAGAACAACCTAATTGATACCCACACCCAATTTAGAAGAATAGTGGGTCAAGAACCGCTTGGCTTAGTCTACCCAAGAGCCGATATTTCTATGATTCCTCTGTCATTATCAGACGCGCTTGTTGATGCTCTGGACCAACACCCAGTCATCAAAGTCGCGACTGCAGATGTCGATTCAGCGCACTTCCAGTACAAACAATCAAAAGGGGTTAACTACCCGACGTTCTCTATCGAGGCATCTCAATCATGGCGAGATGATGCTGGAGGCGATGAAGGTTCGAGCCAAGAGACTTTGGCAATGTTGAGAATGCGATACAACCTCTACAACGGTGGTACCGATAGTGCTAATTCAGAAGCTGCAGCTTACCAACTCAATAAAGCAAAAGATCTAAGAGATCGTGCTTATCGACAAGTTGAAGAAGGCCTTCGCCTCTCTTGGAGTGCATTGGATCTGACGTTACAACAAAAGAACTTCTTGTCTGATCACGTGGATTCGGCATCAGAAACCGTTATCGCTTATGAGAAACAATATCGAATCGGTAAACGTACGCTACTGGATCTGCTTAACACTGAAAACGAATTGTTTGAAGCCCGCAAAGATTACTTAGATGCGCATTACTCTGAACAGTACGCTAAATACCGTGTAATGAACGCGACAGGCTCTCTATTGAACGCTCTACTGGTCGACATTCCAGACGAGTGGACAACGGCAGTGGAGTATTAATGATGAAGAGACCTTATTTATTACTTTCCGCATTAACGATAACGCTATGTGCATGCTCTAGCCAAAATGAAGAGCCCTACATAGAAACGCCAGAAGCGGAGCAAATTTCTGACCTGCAAGACGATGATAACGATGGTGTGGTCAATGCACGAGACACCTGTCCTGGCACACCAGAGTCGTCTCTGGTAGACAACGAAGGCTGTGGAGAGACGGTTAGCTCGCAAGAAGTCAGACGGCTGAACATCCTTTTCGCCAATGACTCCTATGAAGTTAACCCTATCTTCTCAGATCAAATCACCACTATGGCTGAGTTCTTAGAAACCTACCAAAGTGCATCGATAGAGATTCAAGGTTACGCCAGTAAAGTCGGCGCGAGTCAATACAACTTAGAGCTATCAAAGAAACGCGCTCACCACGTTGAAGATGAACTGTTGTCGAATGGTATCGACCCGAGCCGAGTAAGAGTTGTTGGTTACGGTGAAAACCGCTTAGAGAGCGATGGCAACGATGCTACGTCTCATGCACTGAACCGCCGAGTAACAGCCACAGTTGTCGGACTAAGCGAACAGATCGTCGAGGAGTGGACCATATTTACCACGCTTGAAAAGTAGCGTGACATTGTCACTGTGGATCTAGATGTGACATAGAGCGAGTGTCGAACAACAGCAGCTTAGTTATAAGATCAATAAAGCCGTGATAGGGTTGCCCATCACGGCTTTTTTGTTCTTTGTCGTCACATGAGTCGAGGGAGACTCTGTGACTCTTCTTGCTACTCAGAAGTTGACTTGTTACTCAGTGAGTAGGCTCCCTATTAAGCGAGCCGACTACCGATTATAGTTTTACTTCTTGATGCTTAGTTTTCGGTAGAGAAATACTTAGCAGGAAGTAACCTAAGATAGCTGCAGTCGTTGAGCCCATCAGGATACCTAATCGAGCAAGCGTATCAAACTCTACATTCGTTGGGCCAAATGCTAGTGATGAAATAAAGATAGACATTGTAAAACCAATACCACACAGGACAGATACTGCGAAGATGTTCATAAAGTTCACACCTTCAGGGAGCTTAGCAACACCCAATTTCACCGCACCCCAGCTGAATGCAAAGATACCAAGAGGCTTACCAATCAATAGACCCATAGCGATACCAAGCGGTAGCATACCTGTTAGGCTTGAGATTGAGATACCTTCCAATGAAATACCTGCGTTTGCAAAAGCAAAGACTGGCAAGATTGCAAAAGCGACGTATGGGTGCAGAGCATGTTCTAGATGCTTCAGCGGAGAATGTTCACCTTTATTGCCTTTCAGTGGGATAGCAAAACCAATCACTACACCAGCCAGCGTTGCATGAACACCAGACTTCAATACTGCAAACCACAGAATTGCACCAACAATGAGATACACACTCAGCTTAGTTACATGCTTGTTGTTTAGCATGAACAGCACACCAGTTGCGATGAAACCAACCGTTAACGCAAGCGTTGATAGGTCGCCTGAGTAGAACAGTGCAATGATAACAACAACGCCAAGGTCATCGATAATTGCTAAAGCCAATAGGAACACCTTCAAGCTAACCGGTACACGGTTACCAAGAAGAGCCATAATACCCAATGCGAATGCGATATCAGTCGCTGCTGGGATAGCCCAACCTTGAAGCGCTTCAGGGTTACTTGAATTAAATAGCACGTAAATAAGTGCAGGAGCTAGCATACCACCCACAGCTGCGATAGCTGGGAAGATTGCTGTCTCTTTAGACTTTAATGCGCCTTCTAAAAGTTCGCGCTTAACTTCTAAGCCGATTAGAAGGAAGAAGACAGCCATTAAGCCATCGTTAATCCAGTGAGACACAGACATACCAAGAACGTAACTGTGAAGTACACCTTGGTACATTTCGTTCAGTGGTGAGTTTGCTACAAACATTGCGATCGCCGCAGCGATGACTAGTATGATGCCGCCAGCAGATTCCATTTTAAAGAAGTCACGGATGACGTCGGTCATGATTTCGCCCTTATATTTATTATTTAAATAAACGAATAACAAAGAATAACCACGAGTTTATATCCAAGTTTAATTGATAGATAATCACTTCTTCGGATGTTTAACTTCGGTTTTTCCTACAAATACTAAACAATACGTCGTATATTCCATAATGTTGTTATGCACCATGAATTAAGTATAGATGAGATCATCGAACCTGTATGCACAATTCATTGGGGGACGCTAAAAGGCGCAGGCATAAAAAAAGGCTATCAAATTATAGCCTTAGGTGTTTTTTAGTAGCCAGTTAACTGCATAAAGCCTGTCGCTTCATGACTCCCGCTCGCCTTAATCGGCCCTTCCCAATATGGTATGACAAATGGAAGCCACATATCCCTGCGTATAATACGCGTTGTGAGGTTAATATCATGCTTAGGGACGTTAATGATCCACTGCAAAGGCATCCGTCTTCCATTCATCAACGTTGTATTTTGCAATGGTTGAATGGAAATGTCGGATTCCGTTAATTGGTAAACTTTGCCTGAGCGCGTTGCTAATGTCCCGAATATGTAAGGCAACTGCTGGTTATGACGATAGCGGTTAATGCTCAGCGCTGTGCCGTCATCGAGGTTAAATACAAACCAATCCCAACCTTGTTGGCCCACTCCAAGTAAGCCACTGCCCCACTCTTTATGTACCCACGCAGTTCCTTCCACTTCCTTGGTAACGCCGTCTAGGTTCAACACACCACTCAACGATAAAAATGGAGCGCTGAAGTTATAAGACGCGACAGGTAATAAGTCGTGCTTTTTCTGATAACCGTTATCGCCGTTGAGCACATAGGGCCCTTTTGCAATGGTGTCGAGTTCAAGTCCAAACGTGTCTGTTTGCACTTGAAGGCGTCCTGGGAATGGGGTGTTGCCGAGTGCACGCCAGTTCCAGTTATCAATCCAAAGCCTGAATGGACGATTAGTCATTCCCGCTTGGCCAATGCCGCCACGAGCCATGCGCTGTTCTTTCCATACTTTGGACTTAGAAGAGACCACTACATTTGAGATATAGACTTGAGGGCTTTGCCACCCTGGTGTTTCACGTTCGTCCGTTGCGATACGGAAAAAGCTCCACTGGACCGAATAGTCTTTACCATCATCACCTTTCAAAGATGCAAAGTAATGCCACCACTCGTGCTGAAACTCTGGGTGGAACTTAAAATCTTGTGGTAGCGAAACATTACGGTCTGGCAAAACAGGTTCGAACACATTGAAGTGTTCATTAACCAATATTGAGTTAACTTCATTCACGCCCTTTTCACCAGGATCGATGAAATAGGAGTAATAACCCCAAACACTTAAAAAGATGCCGAAGAAACTGATTAATAGCAGAGAAGACAGAATTCGTTGTCTTAACTTAGTTGAAGTATTCCGTAAAAACATACTAAAGCGCATCCCTCAGTGACTTCATCGGAGTGTTCCGAATCATTCTCATCACTGGTAAAGCACCAGCTAGCATCAATGCTGCCATGGCCCATGCAAATGTCTGCAAATAGTCCCAAGGAATCACTTGTAACTCAAGTGACCACCCAAAAGACTGCTTTATCACGATATCAACAATTAGGCTCGCTAGCGCTAATCCGAGCGGAATCGCAATTAAGGAGGAAATAAGCCCAAACACAAACAACTGCAAACTACCTGTCAGGATCAGTTCTTTCGCCGAGACACCCAAACAGCGCTGCAAGGAAATATGCCTTTGGCGAGACACTTCTCCCGCAACCGTCGCAAAGAAAATACCGAAGACGGCGATAACCAAGGTGATGTTACCTAATGTATCTGCAATCGCGAACGTCCTATCGAACACCCGCATCGCTTGACTGTGGATGTTGTTGTTATCGAAAACGCGCTCGGAGCCAAGCCTGAATACGCTTTCTAATCGGCTGCGAAGCCCTAATGAATTCACATCGTCTTTGAGTATTACCCCAAGGCCGACATTACCCCGCCCTGCAAAGCCATACAGCCAGTTTCGATGCGACATCATGACTTGATGGTAAGGATTACCGTAATCGTAATAAACACCGACAACCTGCCAACCAGAGCCGAGACTATCATAGAGGTCAATGTAGTCGCCAGGGCGAATCCCCAGCTTGAGAGACATCGATTCACTGATCAACACGCCTTTAGAGTGATGTAAGTGATACCAGTAATTCGGAATACCTAATTTGATCGTCAGCGCTTCTAGCTCACCTTCAGAAGGCCCCGTACTGACCACCTGAATACTACCGACTGGAGACGCCACATCTTTCTCCCAACGCCACCAAACCGAATCCACTTCAGGTTGGTCGGATAACCAATTACTCATACGAGCAGCGGCATTGTTGGTTGGGTAGATATACAGATCGGCAGCCAAACGCTGTGTTAGCCATTTATCAGTGGTATCTCTAAAGCTACCGACCATGGTTTCTACACCAATATTGGCTGTTAAGGCTAACATAAACGCCATCGTCGCCACGCCACGGTAGCTCATACTGGAAGCTGCATCAGCAAAGAACCAGCGAGCACGAACCCAGCGCAACGAATAAGAGAGGCTGTTAAATAACTTCCACATCAAAAACGGGGTAAATAGCGCCACACTGATCAGCATTAGCGCGATAATCGCAAAACCCGTTTCTTGAGTCTGAGGGGCTTGATACACAGCAACAGCAGCAACCAAGAAGCCACAGCCAATCAACGCTTGCCAAGTGAACTCGGTACCCGCAAAACGCATCAAAGACAAACGAGAAGACAGACGAATCGGTTGAGACTTAAGTAAACGAACCAGTGGCCACGCACACGCTAAGAAAGCACCAATCAATGCCATCAGTAAGCTGTAACCACTCCAACGCCAATTCCAGTCGATCGTTAAGCCGACGTTAGCGTCGTATAAATCGCCCAAGCTTGAAGATACGGCAGGTAACAATTGGTTTGCTAGCATCACGCCAAATACATTGCCGCAGATCCAGCTCAGTAAAACCAATAGCAGTAACTCTAAACAGAGCGCTTTAGTCAGTTGCCAACCAGACACACCCGTTTGTCTTAAAATCCCGACTAACGGTTGACGCTGAATAAAAGAAAGCGACATTGCTTGATAGAAAATGAACAAGCCAACCACAAACGACAGCATACCCATCGCTTTTAGGTTTAAGTGGAACGCACTGGTCAGCGACTCAAGCTCTGCCTTAGAGCTACGAGAGATCGTCAAACCATTAGGTAACATATTTTTAAGACGTTCAAACTTCTCAGTGGGCATGTCTGAACAAGCAATCACTGAAAGCCCAGCACTTCGTTTAAGCATTCGGAGCAAGGAGATATCCGCAATCAACCTTGTACCATTAATCATATTATTTTGATCAACAACCACAGGACCAAGTTCAGAACCATCCATCAAAGGGATGTAATCACCGTTGTGCCATTCCATGTGTTCAGCAAGATCATCACTGACAAGGATTGGATATGGTGGCTTCATGAGGTTCAAAGCGGTGAGATCTTTTAACGCTATACCAGGTTGTAGCTGAAGCATAGAAACAGGATCTATACCGACAACCATGAAGTTTGCGCCATTTTCATCAGTGATACGATGGTGATCAAGAGGAGAACACTGTTGAAAACCTTCACGGCGAAGTTGGATATAAAAGCCTTGCGGGATTTTATTGGCGTTGTGTTTTGGTCGAATACGGTAAGGAAGAGGATTCGAAAAGAGTTTTTCGCCATGCGCATAGCTTTGCTTGGCGTGTTGGTTGATAGCAGTAACACCAACCAAAAGTGATACGCCGAGGGTTAAACCAAGCCATACCAAAATAATCTGCAGTGGGTAACGTCGATAGTGACCGAGTAGTGCCTTAACTACGGGCCATAACATGCAGTTGCCCTCCTTGCAGACGGATCCTACCATCCATATGCAGAGCTACTTTTTCACTGTGTGTTACCAACAGCAACGTACATTCTAATTGACGAGCCAAAGAGGTCAGCAAACGCATTACCGCTTCTGCATTACGCTCATCTAAACTACCGGTCGGCTCATCGGCCAGCAATATTTTTGGTTCCATATACAGCGCACGCGCAATGGCCGCACGTTGTTGTTGGCCACCAGACGCTTCTTCAGGGTAACGGCCAAGTAAAGGCATAAGATCTAAAGCAGAGAGAATCTGTCTCCAGAGACCTTTGTCTTCAGGTAAGCCTTTTAACTGGCGGCAAAAACGGATGTTATCGGCAATATTTAACGTTGGCAGTAAGTTGAATTGCTGAAAAATATGGCCAATGTTGTTTCTGCGATAAGCGGTGCGGTCACGCTCGGTTGAGTCGTGCATATTGAAGTGAGGAAAAGCGATTTCACCTGAGTCCGCTAGGTCTAAGCCCGCGATAAGATTCAGTAAAGTACTTTTACCTGAACCGCTTTCTCCCATTAATGCCAGCTGGTCACCTTGGTTTAATGTTAATTCAGCACCTTGCAAAACAGGGTGAAACTCCCCCCCATCGACATAGCCTTTACATAGGTCTGACAGCTTTAACATTAAACAGCTCGCATTAGTTAGAATTTGGAAGGAGAATCTACACTAATTCCCTGTTAGGAGGAAGTATTTTGAAAGATAGATCACACGCCAACGATAAAGTGATGCGATTGGTGCGCCCTACTTCAACTTCCTATCAAGTTTTTAATCCATTTTCTTGTTTTCATGCGATAGAGCGACCCGCCCCACTTGAGGACTTCTTCCGTTAGGAAAAGCAGATATACCCACTCAGGTGGAAACTTAAAATAGATAGCCGCGATGGCTGCCAATGGGATACCGATCACCCACTGAGCAATCAAATCTTGATAGAGGCAGAACTTCACATCACCACCCGCTCTCAACACCCCAACGATCACAGTCAATGGCACCGAGCGAATGACAATACCCACACAGAGGATCAGAATGAACTTCTCTGAGAGGGCTCTGGTTTCTTCCGTCAGTGCGCTAAAGGCATTAAGTATTGGCGTTTGAACGAAATAGAGAAAAACGGCTACAACAATACTAGTTAAGAAACACAAAATTGTTAAGCCAAGCGCTTGATAGTAAACCGCTTCATTGTTTTTCGCACCAAGTTGATTACCCACCAAAACAGCTGCCGCATTCGAAAGGCCAATCAATAAACTCAATGAGATAGATTCAACCGGCGTCATGACCGATAGCGCAGCCAGACCTTGAACGCCCGATTGCCCCATGATCGCGTGGTAAGCAAACAAACCACCCGCCCATGCTAAGAAGTTAAACGTGGTCGGCAGAGACAGCTTCAAGAAGCGAACCACCTTATCAATCGAAGCTGCCGCTTTAATATCGCAAAACTTAAATGCTAATAAATGCTTAGAGAAATAGAGATAACCAAACAAAGTCGCGACTTCAATCGCGCCACTCAGTACCGTCGCAATCGCCGCACCTTTGATTCCAAGCGCAGGAAAGCCTAAGTTACCGAAGATCAGCACCCAGTTTAAGAACACGTTAGACAGGATGCCGATACCGCTGAAAAATGTACTTAGCCCGGGTTTGTGCATCGCTCTCAAACCCACAGCCATACTGCTGACACACGATACCGCTAGCATGCTAAATGACGTAATTACGATGTATTCAACGCCTAAGTTGATGACCTCTTGAGAGTCGGTCGTCACGCCCATGATTTGTGCAGGAAATGAAACGAAAAACGCGATAGTCAGTAAAGCAAACAGTGTCGACACCAGCCACGTCAGCGCAGTGCTTTCTCTCACACCTTGTCTATTACCCGCGCCCCAATATTGAGCAGTAAGAAGAGCACCGCCCGTGGTAACACCCACCAGCATAATGGTCGTCACGAACATCGCTCGGCTCGCCACACCCACAGCTGCGATGTCTGCTTCGCCAAGTTGACCCAACATCAATACATCCACCAAGCCTCGGCTTGAAAACATAATGCTCTGCAAGGTGATAGGCAGTGCAATCGCAATAAGCCTGCGAACAAAATCACCTCGTGTGTGATGAATAATTGAAGAGAGCAACATAGAGAGATACCTAAACGGAACGTATTGATGAATAAAGATAAATATCGCGCTATTATATCAATGTTCGGTTTTTAACCACAGATATAAATGGAGTAACAATGAAGAAAGTACTGGTTTTAGGGGCTTCTGGATATGTTGGTTCGCAACTCCTCCCTCTCCTGCTTGAGCAAGGCTATCAAGTCACGGCAGCAACAAGGCATATCGACTATTTAAAGGCACGGACCGAGCCTCACGAAAGCTTATCGCTTGAGTATCTTGATCTGGCCGATCAAGCTGCGACACAAGCCTTAGTCCCCGACTTTGATCTTATCTTCTTTCTCGTCCATGGCATGGCAGAAGGCCACGACTTTATCGATTATGAGCTGAACTTAGCCCGTAACTTTGTTTCTGCTCTTGGGCCAAAGAATCAACACGTCATCTACCTGAGTTCTTTACAGCCTCAGACTGGTGATTCAGAGCACCTTCAAGCGAGAAAGAAAACCGGCGAATTGCTTCGTAAAGGGCCTGTACCCGTTACCGAACTTCAAGCTGGCGTGATCATTGGCCCAGGATCTGCGGCATTCGAGATCATGCGAGATTTCGTGTACAACTTGCCGATTATGATTGCGCCAAAATGGGTTGACTCTAAAGCCAACCCGATTGCTTTGCAGAACCTGAACCACTATTTACTAAAACTCGCACAAGACACGCCTAGCGAAAGCCAAACCTTTGAGGTTGGCGGGCCGGATATTGTCTCTTACCGAAACCAATTTGCTCATATTGCCAAAACTGCCGATCGTCCACTCAGGCTATGGGCGACATCGCTACTGACACCAAAGATTGCTTCATATTGGTTAGGCGTGGTGACTTCTGTACCGTCTAACATAGGTAGAGCACTACTTGCAGGCTTAAAGCACGACTTCATCGCCAGTTCGACCATCATTAGAGAAAAGTACCCTCAGAAGCTTATCTCGTTCGAAAATATGGTTGAACAAGCCATTCACGCTGAAGGAAACTTTGTCAAAAGCAATGTATGGGGCTTTGATAAAACCGCATTCAAACGCTGGCAAGCTGGGTATGGCTATTACCCGAAGAAAACAGGCGCAAGTATCACCTCAAGCGCTTCATTGGAATCGCTTTGGCATGTTGCTCAGCAAATCGGAAGCCCGAAGCAAGGTTACTTCTTTGCTAACACTTTATGGCGCACACGCGAATGGTTGGATGTTCTTTTCGGTGGCGGTGTACCGGTTCGACAAATGCCAGAAGGGCCCAACCTAAAAGTCGGTGACAAAATCGATTCATGGAAGGTCATTCGCTGTGAAGAGAATCAGTTTTTATCTCTGCTTTTCGGTATGAAAGGCCCCGGTTTAGGGCGACTCGAGATTACCGTCTCTGACCACGGTGACTCTCGCGAGCTGAACATTTCAGCGTGGTGGCACCCTAAAGGCTTTCTAGGGTTACTGTATTGGTTTGCTATGATGCCAGCCCACCTGTTTATTTTTAAAGGCATGGTGAAGGCAATTGAGAAGCAGGCTAAAGAACAGGATTAAAAGCAGATGCGAGATTCGAGTGTCGAGATGCGAAAAGACTAAAAGCAGATGTGGGATTCGAGTGTCGAGATGAGAAAAGATTAAAAGCAGATGCGAGATTCGGGTAACGGGATGCGAAAAGACTAAAAGCAAATTAGCGACACGCGCTATGAGAGGCAAAAAAAGAGCGGATAATTCCGCTCTTCGTATCTCTCATCTCGAATCCGCTATTAGCCGATAACGCTAATTGGGATCTCAGCCAGTTGGTTGCCTTGGTTAGCAGGGTAAACGATGTATTCACCGTGATACTTCACCGCAGACTTATAGTCCGTTACTTTGTGAAGCATGAAGCCCGCTTCCATCGCCGCTTGGATGAACTCAGCATGGTTGCCACGAACAAACCAGTTCATTGGCTTAACCATCAACTCCCCGTCGAAAGAGTCGTCACACTGTTTACCGCATAAAGCAAAAGAGTGCTCGCCATCGGTGAAGAATTGAATCTTGCCGCCAGTCGTTAGCTCGTCTTCACTCGATACGCTCCAACCCATCTCGTACATTTTGTCCATGAACGCTTCAACATCACTGTCTTTTAGCGTTTTAGGCTCTTCGCCTTCAGGGAAAAAACGCCCGTAAAACGCAGAAATACGTTTAAAGGTAAAAGTTAAATCAGAGTTATTGCCTTTTGAGCGACCCTGTTTCTGCCAGCAAACCAAGTCAGGCACAATCACGCGATCATAAGCTTGGGATTTAATTGCCTTTGTTACCCAACGAACCAAATAAAGGTTGTTCGCGATAGGTGCGTCAATGGCCTTGCCAGACTTATGTAGAGCATATAGCTCGCCTAGCGCATCATTCACTAACTTCTGAATTTCAATATAGTATTTTGACATTATGCCTTCTTTCCTAATGTCCAATATAGTAATGCTGACATTACTGCACATGCAGCCATTACCATAGCCATAGACCCAGCACTGTCACTTGGCAGCATCGCAACGATAGCCCCAACGACAGAACCAGTACCAAATCTTAATGTTCCCGCAAGCGATGAAGCCGTGCCTGCCATGTTTGGATAACCACTGAGCAATAGACCCATAGAGTTACTGCCGATAGTAGAGATGGTGCCAATAAATAGCATCACAAACGGCACGATTCCCCAAAGCCCGAGATCCAGCGCCCAACCGACAAGTAAACCTACGCCAGCCAGTAATTGGATGACCAACGCTGCCCTCAACATTGTATGAGAACCGACCTTCTTAACGATTCGACCATTGATTGTCGTCATCAGAATCATCGCAACAATGTTCAGACCAAATAGGTAACCAAACAGGTCAGGACGTACGCCATAGACATCAATGTAGACAAAAGAGCCTGCAGTTAAGAATGCAAACATCCCAGAGAACGAGAATGCACCCGAGAAAATCAAGCCCATAGCGGTCGGGTTTTTACATAAACGGGCGTAATTACGAATCGTGGTTTTAAAGCGCAATGGTTGTCGGTTTTCTGCAGGAAGCGTTTCTGGGATCTTCATCGATACCGCCAGAATCACGATCACCGCAAAAATAGCCAGAACCCAGAAAATTGAACGCCAACCGAACCACAACGCTAAGTAACCGCCAATCATCGGAGCAACCAATGGCGCAACTGTCATCACCAAAGTAACGAAAGACATGGTTCTTGCGAAATCTTCACGATCGAACATATCTCTTACCACCGCTTGGATGATAACGGCCGCCGCAGCACCAGCAAAACCTTGAGCGGTACGGATGTAAGTCAGCGCTTCAATGCCATGAGTTGTCGCACTCACCATAGAAGCGATAGCAAACAAGAACACACCAATAAGCAGTACAGGCTTGCGACCATAGCTATCCGCCAACGGGCCATGCAGCAACTGCCCCAGCGCGAAACCTGCGGTATAGGCTGTTAGCGTGATTTGTACCTCACCCGCCGTCACACCAAGATCTTTAGCAATGGTCGGCATCGCTGGCAGATACATATCAATGGCTAGCGGAGTAAGTGCACCAATCGCACCTAGAATCAAAAACAGCACTAAGCCTAATTGAGGTGTTTCTAGTTGGGAGCTTTGGCTCTGTGAGGTCGATGTTTGCATGGTTCTCCGAATGTTCAACTGATAGAGCTAGGGACTAGCGTGAGTACGCGAGTCAAAGATTGGCTGAGACTTTCCTAGTACCAGTCAACATCATCAGCCGACGCTATCCATGGTCGGCTTTACAACGAAAGGGCTATTTCCAGCAAAAGTGGTCTCTTGTTAAGAACAATTTCTTGTTAAGAGCAACTTCTAGCTAAGGACTACTTCCAGATTGAATCGACTTCTTCTTGCGTTAGGTAACGGTATTCACCTAACTCTAAAGATTCGTCCATCTCAATTTCGCCAATACGTTCACGGTGTAGTGCTTCTACCTTGTTACCAAGAGCAGCAAACATACGTTTAACTTGGTGGTATTTGCCTTCGTGAATCGTTAGCAATACTTCACGCTCTGCACGAACTTCTAGGTGTGCAGGAAGTGTTAGGCCATCTTCGCTCTTAAGCTGGATGCCCTCTTTGAATTTTTCAACGTAATCGTCTTCAACAGGTTCAACCAACCAAACACGGTACGTCTTCTCGCACTTGTGCTTTGGCGAAGTGATACGGTGAGACCACTTACCATCGTCGGTAATCAATACAAGACCTGTTGTATCAATATCTAGACGGCCAGCAAAGTGCAGCTTGTCCATTTTGATTTCATCAAGTAATTCAAACGCGATACGATTTGCGCCATCTTCATGCGAACAAACAAAGCCTTCAGGCTTATAAAGCATGATGTAACGTGGGCCGTGAACATTCAGTTCATTGCCTTGCCATTCGACAACGCACTCTTCAGTTACCTTGAGTGAACCGCTTTTTTGAATGACATCATTTACTGTCACTGCCTTGGATTTTAATAAGTGTGTTGCTTCTCTTCGAGTGACGCCTAATGCATCGCACAGAAATTTATCTAAACGCATGAATACCTCAACTAATCTAAGTCGGGTATTATAGTCACCTTTGCTCAATTAGTTGAGCTATTTCACACTATTTGTTTTCCTTCTTACAAGACGCGATATGTATACACTCCGCCCGTACCAAGCTGATTCTGTAAAATCAGTGATTCATTACTTCAGAAAACACCAAACTCCGGCAGTGCTCGTGCTTCCGACAGGTGCAGGAAAAAGCCTTGTGATTGCAGAGTTAGCAAGGCTTGCGAAAGGTCGAGTGTTGGTGCTTGCTCACGTAAAAGAGTTGGTTGAACAGAACCATGAAAAGTATGAAGGTTACGGGCTGAAAGGCTCGATTTTCTCTGCGGGTTTAGGACGCAAAGAGACCGACCAACAAGTCGTGTTTGCTTCGGTGCAATCTGTGGTGCGAAATCTCGATTCATTCTCTAACCAATTTTCGCTGTTGGTTATCGACGAATGCCACCGTGTTCCCGATGAAAAGACCAGTAGTTATCAGAAAGTCATCACTCACTTACGCGAGAATAATTCGGGCATCAAGGTGCTTGGATTAACAGCGACCCCATATCGTCTTGGGATGGGTTGGATTTATCAATACCACACTCGCGGTCAAGTGCGTTCAGATGAGCCACGTTTCTTCCGCGACTGTATCTTTGAGCTGCCGATTCGTTACCTGCTCGATGAAGGTTTCTTAACTCCTGCACGCATGATTGATGCACCCGTGTTGAGCTATGACTTTTCGCAGTTAAAGCCCGCGAGCACTGGTCGCTACAAAGAAGCAGAACTCGACATGGTGATCGAGCAATCGAAACGAGCGACCCCACAGATTGTCGATCAGATTATTCACCTAGCCCAAGATAAACTAGGCATCATGGTATTCGCTGCGACCGTTCGACACGCGCAAGAGATCCTCGGCTTATTGCCAGAAGGTGAAGCTTCAATTGTGATTGGTGATACACCAACTCTCGAACGTGACCAAATTATCAGCGACTTCAAAGAACGTAAAATCAAGTTTTTGGTTAACGTATCGGTATTAACCACAGGTTTTGATGCGCCACACGTCGATTTAATCGCGATTTTGCGCCCGACAGAATCCATCAGTTTGTATCAACAAATCGTTGGCCGTGGCTTACGCCTATCTCCGGGTAAAAAAGAGTGTTTGGTGCTCGACTATGCGGGCAACAGTTACGACCTCTACCAACCTGAGGTTGGCGACCCTAAACCCGATTCAGACAGTGAAATCATCACCATCCCTTGCCCTGCGTGCGGCTTCAATAATAACTTTTGGGGCAAGCTAGACAGCAATGGCTTCTTGCTTGAGCACTTTGGGCGCAAATGCCAAGGCTACTTTACCGATGAAGACACGGGCGAGCGCGAGCACTGTAATTATCGCTTCCGAGCGAAATATTGCGGTGAATGTGGTGCTGATAATGACATTGCTGCGCGCATTTGTCATGAGTGCGATGCAACCTTAGTCGACCCAGACAAAAAGCTAAAAGAAGCACTGAACCTAAAAGATGCCTTGGTATTTGAATGCTTGGAAATGGACCTCAACGTGCTTAAAGACGAGAAAGGTAAATCACAACTTAAGGTCACCTATCGCGGAGAAAACCAAGCGCAAGTGCATGAGTTTTGGTCATTAACCAGCAAAAAGCAGAAGCAGAACTTCAAAGACCAGTTTGTTCGCCCTCACCTTGCAGACAGACATCGCCCTTTCGAAGAAGCCTCACCGACGAAAGTGGTTGCTCACCAACATAGATTCCGCCCACCTCAATTCGTGATTGCCCGTAAAGTCGGACGCTTTTGGAAAATGAGAGACAAGATATTCGAAGACGAACTACAGCAGCGTTAAGGTTAAGAATAAAAGTAAGTCTTACGTTCTTAACACTCGGCAATTAATCTTATGTATTAAAGCCTGCGCCATTTAAGCGTTAAGTTTTTCGGTATCAAATTCTCATTATTAATCAGGTTCACTTTCTGTTCAGAATTACTTTTTTATACTGAACGCTATCAACCTTCTCTAGGATTCGCTATGTTTAGTAAAGCTATGATTTCTTTGTTTTCTATAAGCTTAGGCTTATTTGTTTCTGCTGGCGCATGGGCTGACTCACATCATAATGGTCATGAATTAGTGCAGGACGTTCATAAAGCAGGAACCAGCATCGAATTTGAAGAAGATCAAGACGAAGTCTATGAAGCCGTACGAGAAGGCTACATTCGCCCTTTCTCAGAAATGTATGCGGCGGTTGAAAACGATCTTCATGGCAGAATCATTAAAGTAGAACTAGAAGAAGATGACGACATTTGGGTGTATGAACTAAAAATCAATTACCAAAACAACATCATCAAAGTCGAATACAACGCTGAGACGTTAGAAATGCTTATGATCAAAGGCCGCAACTTTAAAGACGCAATTAAACACGGCGACTAGTTACGTACGACGAAGAGCTAAGCACGACGAACAGTCATTAGAAAAAATTAGAAGAACAATTATGAAAATTTTAGTCGTTGAAGATGAGCCTCGTTTGGGCCAACAAATTATTGAAACACTTGAGGGGGCCGACTGGGTTCCAGAGCTCTCTCAAGATGGTATCGACGCACTCTACCGTGCAACGTCAGAAGAATGGGACGCGATTGTCCTCGATTTAGGTTTACCTAAGCTTGACGGCCTAACGGTATTAAAAGGCATTCGAGACGAAAACATCAACACGCCAGTGATTATCTTAAGTGCTCGTGACACGCTAACTCAACGTGTTGAGGGCTTGAACGCCGGTGCTGATGACTACCTAACTAAGCCATTTGAGATGGTCGAGCTGATTGCCCGTATCCGAGCTCAACTGCGCCGAGCATCAGGCAGTGCTGCTCCGATACTTCAAATCGGTGATCTAAGCCTAGACACACGCAGTTCTAAAGTGTTGTGGCAAGGTCAAGCAGTTAGCCTCACGGCGCTGGAATATAAAGTTGTCGCGTACTTCATGCATAACCAAAACAAGGTTATCTCGCGCACTGAGTTGGTTGAGCATATCTACAAGCAAGACTTCGACCGAGACTCAAACACGGTTGAAGTGTTCATCGGTCGTATTCGTAAGAAAATCGCACCAAAGATCATCAAAACCGTTCGTGGCCTTGGCTACCAACTGAATGCTGAATAGCTCAGTCGTCAATCACGCCAAGAGCAACCATTAATTAAGTGGACAGCCTGTTCTGATCATCGCAATACGATAAATTACGATGAGCAAAGGCAGGTTGGAAATGCATGAATCTAAAGAAACGAACACTTAAAAACATCAGTTTAAAAAGCCGCTTGCTCCTTGCTGCGGCTTTTTGGCTAGGTGCGATGATATTAGCGGCTGGTGTCGGGATTCCGAAACTGGTTAACGACTACCTCGTCGATGACATGAAGCAGCAGCTTGGCTTAACCATGGATGAGTTAACCGCCAATATCGAAACCAATGACAGTGGTAACCTGATCATGGCAGAGCGTCTGTCTGATCCTAGGTTCAACCAGCCCTACAGTGGTATTTATTGGCGCGCCGCTACCCAAGAGCAGATCATTCGATCTCGCTCGCTATGGGATAAAGACCTCACCATCAAGCGTTCACCGATTCACACATCAGTCAAAGGGCCAGAGAAAGAAAAGCTGATTTACATCGAGCAAGATATCTACCTGCCTGAACTGAGCGACCCTGTCACGATCACCATTGGTATTGATGAAGATCCATTAGAATCCACACTGACAGAGCTTACTGGTCAAGTCTGGTTGATCCTAATGTTGCTGTTTGTTGGCGTGCTGATGTTGATCGGTATTCAAGTCAGTTGGTCGTTATTACCGCTCAGCAAGATGCAACGCGAACTGGTAATGCTAAGAAACGGCGAGCAACAAGGGTTAAGCGATAACTACCCGAAAGAGGTTTCTCCATTAGTCTCTGACCTCAATGCCCTGCTCTTTCACTATCAAGAGTTATTAGAACGAGCTCGTAACCACGCGGGTAACTTATCTCATGCGTTGAAAACACCGCTTTCAGTTCTAAAAAATGAGATAGAGCGACTTCCAGAGGATGACAAGGCACTGCTGCAACAGCCCATTCATCAGATTCAAAGCCAAATTGATTATCACCTTGGCCGCGCTCGTATGGCAGGTGCAATGAACATTCTTTCGGTGAAGTCTTCACCTTGTGAGCGTGTTGAAGCTATCTCAATGGCGTTTGATAAAGTCTACGCAGCCAACGAAGTCACCATAATTAACGAGCTAGACTCTGAGATTGAAGTGGCAGTAGAAAAAACCGACCTTGATGAAATGGTCGGCAACCTACTCGAGAACAGTTACAAGTGGGCGGGCAGCATTATTCGCGTCCATGCAAATGAACTCGACGATGGCAACATAGAGTTGGTGATTGAAGATGATGGCCAAGGCATTCCTGAAGAGAAGCTTGAGCAAGTGACCAAACGTGGCGTCCGACTTGATGAAACCACACCAGGAACAGGCTTAGGGCTTAATATCGTAAATGAAATGGCACACAGTTACCGAGGCAGCCTAACGCTCAGCAAGAGCTCAATGGGCGGCTTAAAAGCTTCTCTGGTGCTTAAAGTAAGTAAAGGCTGAACAAGCTAAGTAAAAGTTAAACACAATAAGCCCTAACGTAATGCTAGGGCTTAATTCTATCGACCTTATATACAACTCTATATATCGTTCACAGCAACATCCAAAGTTTGTGAATTATCACTAAGGGTCGTTGCTCCAATCGTTAATACCCGGCCATCAGTGTAATAGTCATGATCGTCATTGATCACTTCCACCGTTGCTAATGGGTACTTGTCTAACTCGATGTCTGGTAGTAACGTTCGTATCTGATTAGCAAGCCGATCTCGCTCTTCATCAACATTAGGCTCAATGTTATGAAGCACGGTCACAATGCCTGAGTAAGGCGTGACTTTAAGGCCATCATCATAGCTAATTGCGCCTAACCACTGAGGCTGGTTAGTTTTAATATCAACACCTGCACGCCACCAACGAATATGGCTGCGCTTCATCAGGTTACCCGGCAATTGAAAAGCCATATCTTGCGGCTTGTCTCGCCAATATAAATCAGACACTGGCGGCGTTTTTTCTCTAAGCAATGCGAGATAACCAACCCATTCAATCTCATTTCGAGAGAAGGTTTGATTCTCTATCCAGCCTAATTGCTTCATTAAGTCTCTTGGGGTTGCTCCAACATAAATTACGTTGATCGCTTGCGCCGAGTAGAACGAAGATTTACCGGGGAACGCTTTATAGGTAACCGAGTTCCAGTCGACTTTGTTTATTTGAGCCGTCTCTGGTTGATTCTGAAAGTCATCCGCTTTCCAGAAAAAGTGAGCGTAGTTCGCAAACAATACCCACGCCAACAACAGCGCACTAGACTTAAGTACTAAGCATCGCCACTTCATTCGGTAACCGATAATGGTGAAGACTAATACCGCGAACACACCAACGATCAAGCTATTATGCTCCGAGATAAATATCTTAAGGCTATTAAGCCACGGGAAGTTTTCAACGCCGTGCGCCAGTAACATGCCCCAAGCAATGAACTGCCCTCCACCAAGGGCCAAACCGATAAACGCCAACACACTAAAATTACGCCACGGTACACGATGCGAGCCAGCTATAAATGGCACAACCCAAGCGATAGGCCCTAATAAACGAGCAAAAAGAATGATGTATGTGCCTTTGCGAGCAACCAGATAGCGGCAGCGCGCAATTAATCTTTTGGTTTTAGGGCGAAACTTAATGAGCCTTCGTTGCACCTTAACACCGTATTTATAACCAATGAAATAACTGAGTTGATCACCAAGCAAACCACCTAGCATCACCAAAACCAACGCCATCCATGCACCTGAATACAGTTGAAAGCCCGCTGCGATAAAGAACGGCTCTCCCGGTACAAATAGGTTTGGGCCAATGAGAGCATCACCCAATGCTCCCAGAAACAACCCTAGTCCATCAAACATAACAACCTCAACGCTTACTGTTCTTTGTAGTGACCAAACTTGTAGTTCATTTCGTTGTTACGCATTTCGCCTTTAAAGAAGCGTCTTACATTGGCTTTAAGGTAAGTTGAACCCGTCTTCACAACACCATCTTGATCTAATCGACGTGGGTCAAAGCCAAAGGTCATATTTAGGAATCTAAATCGCCATGTTTTGCTCGCACGTTTTACGTAGTCACAATCTTCACACAGGACGATCTCTTCATCAAAACCGCCGATCTCATCATGCGCCCGTTTAGTCGAGAAAATACATGCGCCAATCGCCGTCGGGAAAAAGAACTGAGTAGTAAACAAGCCTGCGTTAAATAGCCCGTAACCAAACTTGTGTACAAGCGGCAAACCTTTCGAGCTCATGTACACACCCGCCACTTCAAGCTTCTTCTCTTCTAGTTCATAAAGCGCTTTCGCAAGGAAGTTTCGAGGCAAGCTCACGTCAGCATCTAAGAAAAGGATTCGGTTGTATTGCGCCAAAGCAGCCCCGGTGTTTCGACCAAGGCTAACACCGCGTTCTTGCATATGGTGGACTGTCAGTTTTGGCAATGCACTTTCATAGGCTTGTGCGACTTCTCGGGTGTTATCTTCACTGTTCGAGTCGACAACAATCACTTCAAACTCTTGGTGGGTTTGCACGCTCAACTCTTCCATTAAGCGGCTAATGCGTTTCTCTTCGTTTAGCGTAATTACGACAATGCTTACCGGTTCCATATTTTCACCTATTCATTCTGCTGTTTAATTGACACTAAGATTAACGAACTAAGACTTAACCAAGTCTTAGGCAAACATTCATTTTCCGTTCATTAACTTGATGATTTAGCAGTGATATAAATAGATAAGGATTGCGATGTAAAAGGGAGTAAAATGCGCTAAACAAGCGTTAGCGAACGTTTTATCTCCAAACGAACCCATTATCGAAGGAAATTCACTTTGAGATGTGCTTCTGACTTGCTCATATTGGAATGTGATGTTAGTATCCGCGCTCGCTTAAGCATGAACTTTTATGTTTAAGCATTACCACACACTCAAGGTCGCATTGAGGTGTGAAGTTAATTTTTACTAATTTGAGAGTAAAACTATGAAATTTGAAGCAGTAGTACGTACTGAACTAGGTAAAGGTGCGAGCCGCCGCCTACGTCACGCTGGTAAATTCCCAGCTGTAATCTACGGTGGCGAAGCTGAAGCTGTAGCTATCGAACTTGTTCACGCTGACGTGATCAACCAAATGGACAAGCCTGAATTCTACGAAGCAATCACTCTACTGATTGACGGCGCAGAAGTTAAGGTTAAGCCACAAGACGTTCAACGTCACGCGTTCAAGCCAAAAGTTGAGCACATGGACTTCATCCGCATCTAATTCCCTACCAAGGAATAAGATTGGATTAATCCAGCCTTCTGCATAGAAAAGATAATCGATCTTACCAGTCGAGAAATCTAGAAATTCGAAACCCCGATGCTACCAACATCGGGGTTTCACCGTTTTTGAGCCCTCAAAAACGTCGTAAATCTCGCTCAATACACTGAAAATAATCAACTTTCCCCTTCCCCACTTTATCTCAGCTTTGCTTGGGTGGACGAAAGGTGGACTTATACAGTAGTTTTTCTTGTTTAAAATACTAGGCATATTTCTAACCAAATTTAACTATAGGAAAAACTGTCTAAGTCGTTTCTGGACAAACATCAGCCTCAGAAAATCGAACATTAGCAATTTATGAATAACTACAGGTATGGAAAGTCATTAATAATGAGCAAGTAAAGAACAAGCACCTTCAGTTATGTTGCGGCATATTGCCCACTCTTTAGATAACAAAAAGTCGCTCTTGTTGAGTAATGCCGTTCACTTAAG
>NZ_JBFRTN010000081.1:0-26470 GCF_041474095.1 Vibrio sp. 10N.222.54.A3 | reverse complement strand
CCTCCTCCTACTCGATTAATTTTTATCGGTATTTCTAAAGATTAACTCATTTTTTAATGACCAAGCTCGAGTTACTTACCATACCTTCGACCCTGTCGGTGATGTGAACCAGTCCGTTTGAAGTGTACCGCCAGACTCTGCCCACGTGGTTAGATGTTCATATGCTTCACAAGTATCAATACGTTCGTATGGGGGAGACCATTGGCCTGGGATATCTAGAGCCCATGGGTGGCCAGTCGTGTTTTGATAGTATTCACCTTCACTTGTTACTGTATCATCATCACCAGCACCGAATATTGCGGTATCTGCTACATCTGTATTTGGATAGTTCATCAAGTGAATCTCTCTACCTCTCGCGTTGGCTTTGTAAATGAACGGGTTAAAATCCGTATTGCTTAGCGCAGGAATTGAACCATCAATCACCAGCGAGACACTGTAATCGATTAAGCTTCGTGCATCACCCGACTCTGTGTTGTAAAAGCTATAAGTGCTTGTACTTGGCAGCATCGCCGCGACACTATCAATCACAACAAATACCAACTCGCCTGAGTGACCGGCCTCTGGTGTTAACGCTACGGTAGAGCCGTTGTATGTTTTGGTCAGTGAAGTGACATCCGTGTCTTCAAGCCCTGCTAACGAAATAGCGAAACCATTGTCTTCAGCCGCTCCACGAGCAATAGCTTGGCCGTAGTAATCAAAACGAGTTATTTGGTTATTCGCGTTTGTATAAACACCTAATGCGTAGTGGCTAACAAAGTCATTCAGATCGTAGTCACCCTCATTTGGCCATAAATCTTCGTAGGCTAATGTGTACCATCCACTGGTTGGTGTTCGGCTATAGAAAGCGATTGTCGGATCGTTTGGTGCGTAGTCGTTTGCATCTGATACACCATCACCGTCACTATCCCCAATTGAAGGCCATGCAATCTCAGCGATTTCACTGATCAGTCCATTCTGGTCAATAGCGATGACCTGAACCTTCCAAAGTTCTCCAACTTCAGTTTCACTGGCCGGCAACGTGGCATTACTGTTGTCATTTTTTCCGACAAACTCATCATCCACATAGAACCCTTGACCTACATCGACAAACCAACGGTAGCTATAAGTTACAGAATCACCGTCTGGGTCTTCCGGTGTTGGACCGGTTACTGTCACAACCAAGTCGTCATTATCACCGAGTCCAGTGCTGCGACTTAGAGTTGGTGTAGAAGGAGGGGTATTAGCAATGGTGACATAAGTAACACTGATAAGGCTGTAATCCAGCGTGGTTAGCCAACCGTCGTTATTCACATCAATATCTAGGTCGACATTCACAAGACTGTCGTCAAGTGAAGCGATAGGGAGGTCAAAAACGGTTGTCGACCAGTTATTGTTGGTACCTTGTAAGAACCCGGGAGTAAGTAAAGAACCGTCAACAGCGATACTGTCGTATTCTCCGTTTTCTCCGTGGTGTGCTTCTGAATCAACATCATAAGCGTAAATAGTGAGTGTCGCTGCGGTAATCTGTGCGCCATCAGGGACCGTTAAATTATGTTGCCAAGAGTAGTCTTCGTTTGCTCGGCTGTAGATGTCGAAACCATAACCAGAAGGCGCGATGTAATGTGGTGAGGTACTACTTGCATCGATCTTTTGAGTCACTGTTATTGAGCCATCACCGTTAGTGGTTGTTGTGTTTTCTGTTGCAGCTGCAAACGTCTGTTGCGAGAAAGAACACATAGCGACTGAACCCATCACCATTAGAGATTTTTTAATATTTTTCATGGCAGCTATCCTTAGTCAGAATCCAGAACAATGTCGCAAGAAACTAGCAAATCAGTAGTGACGTTATCTAGGTCAACAGTACTTCTACACTCTTGACCACGCACCTGAGCAACGATTTCCAATCCTTCCCAGTTGGTTGGAATGCTAAAGTCACTCACTAATTCACCATCGCGGTTCGACATACCAGAGTAGAAGGCTTGAGAATCTGTTTGGTCTGAGGTCACGCTGTATAGTTTGATGATGTGGGAACCGCGAATTGGAGCCGGCTCACCGTCTTTGTATGAAAAACTACTGACGACAATGACGCTCATTGTTCGCGAAGCCGTTCCACGCCACTCAAAACTGTCCGGTACAGCAATATCAACAAAAGTCGTATTGGCAGCTGTTGCGGCAGGACTCGCAGCGCTGTCAGTTGAGCCGCTTGCTCCACCTCCGCCACCAGAACTGCCGGACCCGCCACCACCACCGCCGCAGGCGATGAGAGACATTGATGTGACCGATGTTAAGAGGAGTGTTTTTAATTTCATCATCATAATCTTCCGTAATTAATTGAGGCCGTGTAAAACTTAAAGAGCAATGACTGTGCCAGTTTTTATGTTGTTGATAAAAAAGGAAAAATTTGATTTTTTTGATGTGGTTTAAAATTAATTGTATATCAGCATCTCAATTAGAGAATCAATCTGACGATAACGAATAAATGACGGCCTGATAATGAGATTTGATAGGGAATTGGATTCAGTTTTCACGAATGCTGAGTGAGGAAAGTTGAATCTGTAATAAGAGACATTTGACTGGTATTTCTCTTGTTCAATAGGTGGTGGGTATCGGTTTTTACATCAACACAAACAGAATGAAAAGAATGTTAATTCTTAATAAATGTCAGAAGCGCTTTAATTAATATTAAATCGCAGGTTTCGACCTTGATTGGGCAGAGCTAGATGGTAGCGTTAGTTCACCCAAAACAAATAGCACAAGAGAAGCCAAACCAAAAAGCGATGATCAGGCCTGTCTATTCCATGGCAAGTTTAGAGTTAAACCTTGGCTATGTTTAAAGGTGAGTGAGTTTACGTGACTGACTCACCTTGTCGTTATTTCATCTTGTTACTCGTCGAACTTATATTTGACTGAATTATTGGTTAAACTTCGCGCCACTCTTTTCTATGTATAGCTTGGCATTAGAATAACCAAGCAAACACCTTTTTGATGACCTTTTTATTTATGAACACCTCGCCGAAATGAACGCCAGTAGCCCTGAAAAAATCATCTTAGACGCTTCGGGTATCGAGATGATTAACAACACACTCATTGATTCGAACTTGGACAAGCGGGTGACTTTGTCTCCCTCAGAAGCCTTGATTCTTGAGTTCCTAGTGAAGAACAGCCCCAAAGCTGTGGGTCGTGACTTCTTGCTTGAGCATTGTTGGCCGGGCAGGGTGGTGACGGGCAGTTCGCTTAATGTTGCAGTTAAGAACATTCGTACAGCATTAGGTTCGCTTCAGTGTGATTGCAAAATCTTAACGGTGCAAAAGGAAGGGTACAGTTTTAGCAGACCTCAACAGCTTGGTGGCTACCTATCAACACCCACCTCGGCTATTCAAGTTGAAGTACCTCAATATGAATCGCCTCGAGTTGAAGCGCTTAAAGAACCCTTAGTATCAAAGAGCTCGAGTACTGAGCGTGGTGACAATGAACGTGAGTCAGCCTTAACGAAGCAACCAGACTCGTATAAACAGCGTCAGGTGCAGCATTTTGTCGCGCGTCATCGATCTCGTATCTCAGGAATATTAGTCAGCGGATTTCTTCTCATGCTTTTTTATCAGTTTGCTTTTTTTATGGATAAGACGAGCTATCGCGGTATGGATGTTTATCACGACAGTTTGAATTTTGATCAAGAGCTCTTAACCGAGTTGAATACTGTGTCAGAGCTCGGTGTTGAGTCACTCTACCTACATCGCATTGGCGTTGGATGTCAGAACATTCAAGCCGTTGCTTTGACTAACGGGCGCTGGAAAGAGATGAGCCATCAGTTTAAATCGCTCTCTTGTGATGACGACAATGACGATGAGCGAGGATAGCCGATATGAATCGTAAGTTTTGGATGCCTATCTTGTTGACGCTTTTTGTGATTCTAAATGTAGGCTTAATTTCTGGGCTCGCAACCAAAAGTACTTATAAATTCACCGCAGAATACCCGATGATAGGCTGGGAGAAAATCTCACTTCGATTGGAAAATGGTCGAGTTAAAATGCAGTACATTGGTTACGACATGGATGGGAATGTCGTCCAAACCAAGCAAATGTTTGGTGTGTTCTTACGCTGGGGGAATCACTACTACCTTTATCAATTGGACCAAGAGCAGGCCCAAGATAAACAGACATTCAATATCAAGCACTTATACATTCAACAAACCCAAGGTAAGCGCAGTGTGTTGGTATCGAATCAGCGCGGCCTTTATGTAACGAAAAAAGGCGCGCCATTAGAACTTAAAGGCATCATGCATGGCGATCGTTTACGTTAATACAGAGGCTTAACGCGAATAGAAAACCTTTGGTTAGCTTTTACCGAGGACGTTCAGCTTAGTCTTGATAAAGTCACTGTGGTCGACGTAGAGCAGTTCTGCTGTTTTACGGATCACAGAATCTTCGATAGGGTCAATTTCCCCGTCGGCATGCGCTACTTCCCACATCGCTTTGATTAAGTCGATTCGCACTGGCTGAGATAGGTCTCTGAGTTGCGATGTAAAGTCATACAGCGATACTGATTGCTCTACTTTCGGCTCTGCTTGCGCGAGCAGTACCTTTGCTTGTTCTTCATCTAAATCCAGCAAACGCTGCAGAAGCTGTAGCTTAGCGACTCTTTCTGATTCATTGATCTGATGGTCGGCACCCGCGACTTCACACAACAAACTCGCAATGGCGACATTAGGTGATGTGCCTTGGTTTTTGCTTAGGTCCTGGCCTTCAATCAATTGTTTAAACATTGATGTGAGAGAATTGAACATAACGAGCTCCAGTTAAAATTTGTATCGAGTTCCGTAACGCTGATAGCTATCAACTATAAACATAAGCATAAGCATAAGCATAAGCATAAGCATAACTATTGGGTCTACAGAGTGTGATCGCAAGCGTCTTTACTAAAAACTGACATTACGGATACGCGAGCGATAAGGAGCATTTTATCAATCGGGCTCTGGGAAACGGGTAATTTTACCGTCGCCACTGAGTGTCGTGATCGATTGCGGTTTCCCATCAGTGTCTAGCCTCAATTCTCCAATCGCACTGCGGTTTGAAAGGCGATAGAAGGTCTGATTATCAGGGCTTCGCTTTTCGATCTTCAAGCGTTTACGCTTAGTGAAGTAGTTCAAAACTGAGCGAGGGCTGTATAACAGGCGGTCCCATACATCGCAGAATTTAAGCAGCGGAGCAGGGAACTGATTTTTAATACCACTGCAGGTGATTTGATAGATGTTCGGGCTGTTGCGACGATACCTAAGCTTGATGTCATAAGCGAAGGAGTAGTGAACATCGCCAGAAAGTACCACGAAGTTGGTCGGTGTTTTGGTATGGGTAAAGATGCTAATCAGCGTATTAGCACTGCCCGGATGTGCCATCCAGTTTTCAGCGTCAATCACTAATGGCTTGCCGATTGTGGTCGCCATCTTTTGCAGTGTTTCAATAAACTTCACGCCAAACATCGGTGCAGCAGAAACGATCACCACTTTATCTTGATTCATTAACTGATGTTGAAACTCAATCAAGGCTTCCCAGTCCATTAAACCTGAAGGCTTGTTCATGCGTGACTCTGAACGCCAACGACGCGTACGAGTATCCAACACAATGACTTTGGGTGAGGTATCTATTGTGTAATGCCACTCTTCAAAGCGACTCAGCATCTCAATAAAGGCTTGATGCTTGTCTGGCTCGATGTTGCCAATAGAGTGAGTAGTCGCTGCATTGCCGGCTTCATTATGAGTTTGTTTACTAATGCGCGGTTGTTTAGTAATGAGCGGTTGAGCGACAAAAAGCTGTTTTGCTTGCTCGATGAACGTTTCGTCGAAGCTCTCCGGTTTGTTACCCCAACCTTGACACATCCAGTAAGCCGCAAGGCCGTTACCAATGACTTGGGTCGCGAACTGGTTTTGGTCGACGGCATGCTCCCAACCCACGGTAAGGTTCCAATCATCCGTCACATCGTGATCATCGAAGATCATGTACGTTGGAATATGCGCGAACAGACGTTGCACTTGCGGTAAGCCAGCAATGAAATCATCCATGATGACGCTTTCATCACGCCATTGTTGCTGCTCAGTCGGTGTTAATTGGCGTCCACCTTGAGTGAAGTTATTCTCAATTAAACGCTCTCGATTGACGCATTGCCACAGTGTCGGAGACCAAACCAATAAGTACATCGCGATAAACTCAGACAGCGTGACCAAGTGGTTTTCACAATCGGTAGAGCTAAAAATCGGCACGCCACGGTTCGGGAATAACTTATCGATCATCGATTCTGAAGCTGTGTGGTGCGGCAAATAGTGATGACGCTGGTATAAGTGGTATTCACTGTTATACAGAGCGTCACTGTTGTTGATTTGTTTAATTTGCGAGTCAGTCGGTAAGCTTTCGCCTACAAGGCCAAGCAGGTGAATCACTTGTTGAATAGCATCAAGTGTTGGGCCTGCCACATGGTCGGCGTAGATCTGATCGCCGCTCATCATCAGCATGTCGGGTCTTTCAGCGACGGTTTGATCGGCCATCTTGTTATCGGCTGCAACTAGGCTGTCTTTGCTTGGATGATGCGGGTTGCGGCAAGAGCCATGAAGAATGTAATCAGCTGAGGTCGATATCTTAAACTCAACGCGAGATTTACCGTTGTAAACAAGGTGAGGGGCGAGCTCTTTTAGTGAACCTGACTCTGTGTGAATGTCATATTCAAGCAGCGTATTAGTCGGAAACTCACCTTGTAAGCGAATTAGCGTTATCCACGCATGTGTACCGATTTGAATCGAATCATGTTCTTCAAGCGATGAGGTATAAAACGGCTGGTCTTGTGCTGCTTCAGAATCGTCTATTTCTTGAGTATGAAGCTCGGCTCTGCCTGTAAGAGGCGAGCTGGTGGCTAACCAAAGTACCACTTCAGTCGCGGTGGTTTTTCTTAAAATGGGTCCGGCGAGTAACAGGGGAAGAGATGATGTCGTAGAGGGTTTCAATACGGTACCTAAAATCGTTGGTGGCTAGTCGTCGTGGTGTTCTTTTGTTTCGATCTTATTTGTGTCTGGCTTTGTGGTTTCAAGCGTTGATGCTTCAAGTTCTACTGAGTCAGATTCTGTTGTTTTAAACTCTGCAATCTCAGGCTCTGCAATCTCAGGCTCTGCCATTTCAGATTCTGTTGATTCAAGAACTTCGATAACTTCTGAGCTAGAAAGTTCATGGCCCATTAGAAATATTGCCAAAAGGGCATCGGCTTTGGTCTTGGTATCGGAAGGCTCGTCTAATAACAGTTCGAGCTTTTCTCGAATCATAGCAATCTCGTGCTCAACAAAGCCACGGCCTTCTTCATCCCCTTGATTGTCTTCAGGGGCATTATCGAATTCAAGAAATAGCATGTCACCGTCTAGGTTGGTATCCACCAAACGCTCAGGCAACCACGCCTCACCCATAACAATATCTGGATCGGAATCTTTGGGTAAGTGATCTATAATGTTTTGTAATTCGGAGACTTTCACAATACTTTCATTTAACCGAGAATATTCTACATTGTAACGGTCAATGCCGAGCAAACCTAAAAATAGTTAGCCGTCATGGTTAATAAATGTCTAATCAGTAACACAATATTTTTTCAAAGAGTAATTACACAAGAATGAAGCTCAAATATTTACCGACTCTTCCTTCATCTGGATTGGTTTTACTAGGTAGCGCTTTCCTAAGTGGCATTTTCGTAAGTGCTAATGCGTGGGCCGCTGAAGAGCAAGAGTGGGGCATCGCTGCAATGTTCCGTACAGCAAGCATCCCTTATGACACGTCTGGTGGCGACCAATCGGTTAGCTCATTCGTACCGATGCTGTTTTTCAAGAACGATTATGTGTTTATTGACGGTACTGAGATGGGGGCATACCTCTATCAAACTGACGATGAGAAGTGGTCTTTCAATGCTATCTCTCGCATGCGCTTTATTGATATTCCTGCATCTGAGCAGAACGCGATTGAAGGCGATACGGCGGACTTTGGTGCTCAACTGACCTACCAACTTGATGATTCTTGGTCTGTCGAGACGGAGTTAATGAGCGACAGTGAATACAACTTCCACGGTAACTTACGAGCTAAAGCCAAGTATGAAACTGGAGATTGGGAGTTTTACCCGAGCGCGACGCTGCGTTATAAAAGTGCTGATTTCAACAGTGAGTATTACTCCGCATCTAATGAAACCATTGGTGCTGGTGTTGACTTAAATGTTGGTGTTGAAACGCGTTACCATGTGGTTTCTAACTTGTACTTATTGGGTTCAACCAGTGTGACTCGATTGGACGATAACGCTTACGATTCTTCGATTGTTGAAGACCGTTATCAGGGGGAATTGTACCTTGGCTTTGGTTTCTTTAACGACAAAGAGAAAGCGCCAAAACCTAAACTGAGCAATGCGCCGTACTTACGTGTCGCACACGGCTGGGGAACGCCATCCAATATTGGCGACATCATGAAGTTCAATCGAGAGAAAGACGAATACAACAACCAGTTGACCTCGTTCTTCTATGGACACCCGTTAACCGATGAGATCTTCGGTTTGCCACTGGATATCTATTTAACCCCAGGTATTGCGCACCACTGGAGTTCAGACGTTCAATCGAGCAGCACCGAATACATTATCGCAATCAAGGCGTACTACACCTTTGATTGGCCAACTCAGTGGCGTGTTGGTGTGGCAGAAGGTATGTCTTACATCGATTCGATTACCTATATCGAAGGCTCTGAGATGGACCGTAAAGGTTACACCGCAAGCCATCTATTGAACTACTTAGACTTCTCATTCGATGTCAACGTTGGCGACTTGATTGGTAAGAATGACTTGAACAACTTATGGTTCGGTTATTCATTGCATCATCGTTCTGCGATCTTTGAAAAATCCTCTCAGTATGGTCGTATCAAAGGCGGCAGTAACTACAACACGGTCTACTTCCAATATGAGTTTTAAGCGCAGTTTTTAACGTTAGCTTTAAACCAGAGTTGACTAAGTACGAATTACATTTGACCGCGCTTTCATAGCTCCTGCGAGTGTTAGCGAGATTAATCAGCCTGATAGCTAAAGGTTTTCCCTTTGCTGTCAGGCTTTTTTGTTTGAGACTTGTGATATAATCGCGCGAGTTTAATAAGTACAAGAATAGGACACGCTTTGACTTCGTCTCCGGAAAAAGCAGATAACAACAAGAATGCAGCACAGCCAAGTTCTTCACAGAGCAAAGCGAAACCAAACCAAGCTGCATCGAAAAAATCTGCTGAACAATCAGCGAAAAACAACAAATCATCTCAGAATAGCCCAGCCTCTCTTCGTAAAGCGCTCAACGAATGTATGATGCGCGATCGCTTCCGTTTGAGTAAGCGAATTGCTGGTGCGAGTAAAATTAAGAACGAACAAGCTAAGCACGCTGTCTTTGATGAGATTGCGTTAGACATTGCTAAGTCAATGATGACGGCAACTCAGCGCGCGGCACAGAAACCAACGATTGAATACCCAGAAATTCTCCCGGTTAGCCAAAAGCGCGAAGACATCGCGAAAGCCATCGCTGAAAACCAAGTGGTTATCGTGGCGGGTGAAACGGGTTCGGGTAAAACCACTCAGCTACCAAAAATCTGTTCTGAGCTTGGCCGCGGCCGCTTTGGCTTAATTGGTCACACTCAGCCCCGTCGTCTTGCGGCGCGTTCGGTTGCGAACCGTATTGCTGAAGAGATGGAAACACAGCTGGGTGAGTTCGTTGGTTATAAGGTTCGATTCAACGACCAGATTTCTGACAATACCCAAATCAAACTGATGACCGACGGTATTCTACTGGCGGAGATTCAACACGACCGTTTCTTAAATCAGTACGACACCATCATTATCGATGAAGCGCACGAACGTAGCCTGAACATCGATTTCATCATGGGTTACCTGAAAGAGTTACTGCCAAAGCGTCCTGATCTGAAAGTGATCATCACGTCGGCAACCATCGATCCAGAGCGTTTCTCTAAGCACTTTAACAATGCACCGATCATTGAAGTGTCTGGTCGTACTTACCCAGTTGATACGCGTTACCGCCCATTAGGTGGTGATGAAAGTGATTCAGACCGCGACCAAATCGAAGGCATCTTTGAAGCCGTTGATGAGCTGTGTGATGAAGGCCTTGGCGATATCTTGATCTTCATGAACGGTGAGCGAGAAATTCGTGATACCGCAGATGCATTAAGTAAACGTAACCTTCGTGATACCGAAATTGTCCCGCTTTACGCGCGTCTATCGGCGGGTGAGCAGAACCGTATCTTTCAGTCTCATACTGGTCGACGCATCGTTCTGGCAACCAACGTGGCAGAAACCTCGTTAACCGTTCCGGGCATCAAGTATGTTATCGACCCGGGTACGGCGCGTATTAGCCGCTACAGCTATCGTACTAAAGTACAACGTCTACCGATTGAGCCAGTGTCTCAAGCGAGTGCAAACCAGCGTAAAGGTCGTTGTGGTCGTGTTGCAGAAGGTATCTGTATTCGTTTGTACTCTGAGGAAGATTTCGAGTCACGCCCAGAGTTTACTGACCCAGAGATTCTTCGTACTAACCTAGCATCGGTTATCCTTCAGATGACAGCGCTAGGCCTAGGCGATATTCAAGCGTTCCCATTTGTTGAAGCGCCCGATAAGCGCAACATTCAAGACGGTGTAAGGCTGCTTGAAGAGCTTGGTGCGATCGCCACCGTTGAACCGTCAGCGAACAAAAACAAGAACCACGGCGACGACAAGAAGAAGCTAACCGCGATTGGTCGTAAGCTGGCAAAACTGCCTATCGATCCACGTTTAGCGCGTATGGTAATTGAAGCGCCACGTAACCGATGCCTACACGAAGTGATGGTGATCGCGTCTGCGTTGTCGATTCAAGATCCGCGTGAGCGTCCATCAGATAAGCAACAATCGTCTGATGACAAGCACAAGCGTTTCTTCGATAAAGAGTCTGACTTCATCACGTTTGTGAACTTATGGGATTACATCAAGCAGCAGCAAAAAGCATTGTCGAGTAACCAGTTCCGCAAACAGTGTAAGCAAGATTACCTCAACTATTTACGTATCCGTGAATGGCAAGATGTGTACTTCCAAATTCACCAAGCAATGCGTGAGCTAGATACTAAGTTGAATACAGAACCGGGCAGCTACGATGGCATTCACATGTCACTGCTATCAGGTCTGCTTTCGCACATCGGTATGAAAGACCAAGAGAAGAATGAGTATCAAGGTGCACGTAATGCACGCTTCCACATCTTCCCTGCGTCTGGCCTATTTAAGAAACAGCCTAAGTGGATCATGTCTGCGGAGCTGGTAGAAACCTCAAAACTTTGGGGCCGTGTTATCGCGAAGATTCAACCTGAATGGATTGAACCGCTAGCGAAACACCTGATTAAACGCAGTTACAGCGAACCACATTGGTCGAAGAAACAAGCAGCGGTAATGGCACACGAAAAAGTGATGCTTTACGGAATCCCAATCGTACCTAAGCGCCTTGTGAACTACGGCGCGATTGATGCAACCGTCAGCCGTGAGTTGTTTGTACGTAGTGCATTAGTAGAAGGTGAGTGGGAAACCAAACACGCTTTCTTCAAGCAGAACCGTAAGCTTCTACAAGAAGTCGAAGAGCTAGAGCATAAATCGCGTCGTCGTGACATCTTGATCGACGATGATGAACTGTTCGATTTCTATGACCAGCGTGTTGGTGAAGAGGCGGTTTCTGGCCGTCACTTTGATACATGGTGGAAGAAGACCAGTCAGAAAACCCCTGAGCTGCTTAACTTTGAAAAATCGATGCTGTTCCGCGGTGATGCTAGCCACGTTACCGATCTGGATTACCCGAACTTCTGGCACCAAAACGGTATTAAGTTGAAACTGAGCTACCAATTTGAGCCGGGCGACGATAACGATGGTGTAACGGTACACATTCCGCTGCCTATCTTGAACCAGATCGACCAGAACGGTTTTGATTGGCAGATCCCGGGTCTACGTCAAGAGCTAGTAATTAGCTTGATTAAGTCGTTACCTAAAACGCTACGCCGTAACTTTGTACCTGCGCCAAACTACGCAGATGCATTCTTGGCACGTGTGACACCGCTTGAAGCACCGTTACTGGATTCTCTTGAGAAAGAGCTGCGCCGCATGACGGGTGTGGAAGTGGTACGTGATGACTGGAAGTTAGACCAGATTCCAGAGCACTTAAAGGTAACATTCCGCGCTGTAGATCATCGCAAGCGTAAGCTGAAAGAACAGAAAGATCTGCATGAGTTGAAAGAGAGCCTGAAAGACAAGGTTCAAGAAACGCTTTCTAAAGTGGCAGACGACGATATCGAGCAGCAGAACCTGCACACGTGGAGCTTTGGTGAATTACCAAAAGTCTACCAACAGAAACGTGGTGGCTACGATGTTAAAGCCTTCCCTGCGCTGGTGGATACCAAAGACAGCGTAGAGATCAAACTGTTCGAAACCGAGCAAGAGCAAATCTCGGCAATGAAATCGGGTCAGCGTCGTTTAATCTTGTTGAACGTGCCATCACCGATCAAATACTTGCACTCGAACCTGCCGAACAAATCGAAACTTGGCTTGTACTTCAACCCATACGGACAGGTACTCGATCTTATCGATGACTGTATCGCTTGTGGTATTGATAAGCTGATTGAAGAGAAGGGCGGTTTGGTTTGGGAACCAGAGCAGTTTGAAGCTCTGAAAGAACACGTACGTGCAGAGCTGGGTGATGCCGTAGTAGAGATTGCTCAACAGGTTGAAACCATCCTAACCACGGCATTCAGCATCAGTAAAAAGCTGAAAGGACGCGTGGATCTTTCTATGGCATTCGCACTTTCTGACATAAAAGCTCAAGTAGAAGGTTTGATTTTTAAGGGTTTTGCCACAGAATGTGGGTGGAAACGCTTGCCGGATATTCTACGCTATATGAGAGCGATTGAACGCCGCATGGAAAAACTGCCAATTGACCCGAACAAAGATCGTCTTCACATGATCAAAGTTGAGTCAGTAATGAATGATTACAAAGAACTGCTGAATAAAATTCCAAAAGGGATCGCGGTTCCAGAAAATGTAAAAGAGGTGCGTTGGATGATAGAAGAGCTTCGTGTAAGCTTCTTCGCACAGCAGCTCGGTACGCCTTACCCAGTATCAGATAAGCGTGTTAAAAACGCGATTGATGCTTGCTAAAGGAATAAAGCTAGACGCAATGGCAAGGTTTGGGTATAAATCTTGCTTATTGCATTACTAATTGAATAGTTATTACATACAGGGCGACTTGGTGGCAATTTATTACCACTCAAGGCCTGCCACTAGGACGAAAAAGGTCGAATATGAAAAAAACGTTATTGGCACTAGCACTACTAGGTGCATCTTCAACAGCAATGGCTGATTCTTGGTTGTACGGCGGTGTAATGGGTGGTCAAAACTCATTCGCTGGTGAAGATGAAAACGCGGTGGGCATCCACGTAGGTACAGGTATCCTTCCACTAATCGGTGTTGAAGCGGGTTACTGGGATCTAGGTTCTTTCGACAACGTTAGCTACGGCAACCGTGCTAAACAAGGTGTTGACGTAAGCACTGCTTACCTAGCGATCAAACCAAGCATCGACTTCGGTCCTCTTCACGTATACGCGAAGGGTGGTCTTCACTCATACGAAGTGAAAGGCGATAACTTCAAGCAAGACGATGTAGACGTAATGTACGCTGTAGGCGCTGAATACTTCATCTTTGGTCCACTATCTGTAGGCGCTAGCTACCAAAACTTCAAAATGAAAGATGACGACTCTGGCGTATTCACGCTAAACGCAACTATCCACCTACTGTAATTACTTGCAGTCAGTGACAGACGTACCGTTGGTCACGGATATTTGTAGAGTTCGTAAGAATTCGTAAAAAATGCCAGCTTGATAGCTGGCATTTTTGTATCTGTTAACCGTGTAATCGCTACTCTATTTTCTTATAACAGATAGCAAGCGGATGGTTATTTTTTACTGTTCAGAATACGCTGAATTCTTGGGTTAATCGCTTTACCGTGTTTACTTTCGTACTCTTCACGTTTTAAATCGTTCAGGTTCTTTACAGAGTTAGCGGCAAGAAGGAATTCTGGCAACTCCGTTTCCAGCATGCCTTTCTCATCTAAACGTTTTGCTTCCAAGTAGTACTTCTTAAACAGACCATCCAGCTTGTTTTCAGCCGTACGCTTCAAGTCATACAGTTTGTTCTGAATCAGCCATTTTTCAATTTTGTTGGCAGCGGTGCGAGACAACACACGGATACGGCTATCCAGCAACTCTTCTTCAGTTAAAGAATCTTTCAGGATCCACAGCTCACCCATTTGCGGCGGCCAGCTGTTGCCAAGCTGAATACGTTCGTGGCAGTGCATTAAAACGCGGTTAAGGCCGTCTGAATCAACAGAGTTGGCAAACTCAATGAACTTACCGCTTGGCTCACTACCGTACTGATATTCCCACTGCGTTTCGTACACGCTCAAGAAAGAGCCGAACACGTGAATACACCAATCGGTTAGTTCCAGCTCTGCAGGATCTTGATCAACAACAGGTACTTGTTGAGACGCACCAGAATCCGCAGCTTGTGCAGCCGCTACTTTCACTTCGGTACTTTGCGCTTCAATCACTTCAGGTACTAATGGACCTGTAGCGTCAGGTACAACAGGTTGAGCTGGCTCAGAAGGTTGGCTTTTTGCCTTTTTGAATGAGCTGCTGCCTGAAGCGTTCAGATGGGCTAAGCTTTTGTCTATACCCATTTCCTTGAGCTTGTCCTGCATTTCCTGAATATTGAGAGGTCTTCTGCTGTTGTTGTCTTTCATTTTGCTTCTCGTTAACTAGCCAGTACTGCAGCTTGGATTCAATCCGAGATAATGGCATTAATTCATTGGCTTTGGCTTTATACCAGAGGACAAATTTCTTCCATACTAAACTATGGTCACCGGTCAAACCGGAGAATTTAAACGCACGTTCTGCCCATGATGGTATCTCTTCTTCGTTGAGATCATGAGTAGAGACGGTGTTGCTGTTCATTGAGCCTCGACCTTGTGGGCGAGGGGCCTGCTGCATATGTTGCATTGGTGCCGGAGCAGGCTGAAACTTAGGTGCAGGTGCAGGTGCAGGTGCAGGTGCAGGTGCCGTAGAGTAGACCGGAATACTATTGGTCGGTTGAACCTCAACGTGCGCCGCAGTTTGCTCTTGCTCAATGAGCATTTTGAAAACGTGAATCTCTTTTTTATCCCGATAATCTACTTTTACCTTATCGAGAAAACCTTGGTCGACTAAACACTTAAGACAGTCGGCTAAACCAAACGTAGAGAGAGCACAAAGTTGACCTGCTGTTTGTAGGCACACATTGGTGTAGCCGAATTCGTCAGCACCGTCTGCAAGCATCAATAAAACCAGCTTTTCTGCAGGGCTAGAAGTATTCACTTGCCAAGCTAAATAAGAATATTTGGCGCTCAATATCGTGTTCTCAAAAAAGGTAAGTCGTTGTCACTATTGTAAGTCACCCCTTACCGAATTTATAGCAACTTAACAGAAAACGGCATTAGTAAGCCAAATATTGACCATAAGGAGACGTCTGCCCCATAAAGTAAGCCTACAGTCATTCATTCTTGTGGTTTAAGCTAGGAATCATTGGGCATGAATACGCATAGCAGCTTAAAGTGCCTACATTCTTTGTTAGGTTAAGAATGCCCAATTCGCGTCCACATTCTGTTGGTCACAATACAGGTCTTTTTTTAAAGTCTTCTCTTTAGGTCAACTATTGATGATTTTCTTAGCTATATCCCATTTATTCTCTTTCCATTCACAAAATGTATTTAATTTATAAAACCCCTTGATATGATCAATACTTGCGCTATTATGACGAAGCGTCACAAAATGGTTAACTACATGAATTTACTATTCGTGTTAATATATTGGATAGGAGTGTTTTAAATACTGGCGAAGCTTAGATAACGGCTAAGCTCATATACGGACTAAAAAATTATGTTTGGCTTTGGTTGTAAAGGCGATAAACAAGGTATCTTTGGTTGCAAAGGCGTGTTGTCTAAAAAGCAGCAGTCTATTGCAGACCGAGAAGTAGAGTTGATGTTGTTAGCAAAAGATCTGGTTCGAGAACAAGGGTTCGGAAACCTCACGATGGACAAGCTAACGGCAGCGAGCTCTTATTCTAAAGGTACGATATACAATCACTTTTGCAGCAAAGAAGACGTCGTTTTAGCGTTATGTATTCACTCTCTCAAGACAGAAGCAATGATGTTTGCTCGCTCTGGAGAGTTTGAAGGCAACACACGTGAAAAGATCGTCGCATTGCACGTTGCTTACCGAATCTATGCTCGCATGGAACCGGTACTATCAACCTGTGCGATCATGGCTAAAAGCCCGTGGGTACTAGAGAAAGCGTCTAGTGCACGCGTCGCCGAGATGAATGAACTGGAAGAGTTGGTGATTGAACAATGCGACTCTATGGTTAACCAAGCGGTAGAAGCGGGTGACCTAAAGTTCTCTTCTGGCGTTGGCTCAGATGCCATCGTTTTTGCTAACTGGTCAATCGCATTTGGTTCAAATGCTTTGTCACAGAATGCATCAAACAGTCATTGTATTAAGCGGTTACAAGACCCGTATTCAGTATTACACAACGCGAACATGATTCTAGACGGCCTCAATTGGCAGCCCCTTTCTAGTGACTGGGATTACCGCAAAACTTGGCGTCGTGTAGAACAAGAACTGTTCAGTGAAGAGATCGCTTACTTAGAGTCTGTAGGTCGATAGCTTCCGTTAAGCCCACATATGTGGGTTTATTAATAACCATTTTTGACGATTCGTCACAAACTTGAGGCTGACCGACTGTGGTTGCTGTTTTCTTGAGTGTTTGACTAAGCATTGTGTCTTTTGTCAGCTTCGGCTGGCTTTTTATGACACAAATATGACGAATCGTCACAAATGGAGACTGTGATGAAACATGACAGCCAGAAGCCCACGTTCGATCAGCAAAACCGAGATAACCCTAATGCCGATAGCGCAAACACAGATCTAAACAGTTGGCACTCAATACCTACCAAGCGTTCGTTTATCGTTCTGCTGGTGGTGTTTTCAATCATCATTCTCTCTGCATTAGGGGCTAAGAACCTCTACTTTAGAGGGGACTACAACATCTTCTTCGAAGGCACCAACAAGCAGTTGATGGCGTTCGATGAAATCCAAACCACCTTTGCAAAAACCGACAACCTTGCGATTGTTGTCGCACCTGAAGATGGCAATGTCTTCACCCCTGAAACTCTCACCCTGATTCAAAATCTCACGGTTGATGCGTGGCAGATCCCGTATTCAAGCCGTGTCGATTCCCTTGCTAATTATCAGCACACCGAAGCCATTGAAGATGATCTTTTGGTAGAAGACTTGCTGTATGAAGAGTACGAACACACACCAGAACGCATCGCCAAAGTAAAACAGATCGCCCTTAACGAGCCGTTGCTTAAGAATGCCTTGGTGTCGGCCTCTGGCGATGTGACGATTGTGAACGTCACCGTGCAACTGCCAGAAGTGGACAAAACCGCAGAAGTGCAAGAGGTGATTGCGGCAATCAATACCATGATCGGCAAGTACCAAGCTCAGTATCCTAATGTCGAATTCCATAAAGCGGGCATCATAGCCATGAACAACGCATTTATGACTTCGGCTCAAGAAGACAGCTCAACGCTCGTTCCCTTAATGCTGTTGGTGGTACTGGTGTTCCTGACCTTTATGCTGCGCTCGTTCTTTAGTGTGGTGGCGACGCTCATTGTGATCATCTCTTCGATTGTTGCCACCATGGGATTGTCTGGTTGGGCAGGGATGTTCTTGAGTACCGCAACCGTGAATGTGCCAACCTTGGTTTTAACTTTGGCGGTGGCTGATTGTGTTCACGTGATTGTGACCATGAGACAAGCGATGCAGCGCGGTATGGAGAAAGCACAAGCCATTCAATACAGCATCAAGCTCAATGCGATGCCGATTCTGATTACCTCGGTGACCACTGCGATTGGTTTCCTGATGATGAACATGTCGGACTCACCAGTGCTGCGTGATTTCGGTAACTTATCGGCACTGGGTGTACTTATTGCGTGCTTCTTGTCTGTGACTATGTTGCCAGCGTTGCTAAAACTGCTGCCAGTCAAACGTCTACCTGCCAACCCTAAGGCGGCAGACAAAGTCACCTTCATGGATAAGCTGGGCGATTTTGTCGTAACTAACCGTAAAGCACTGCTGCCGATTTCTACGCTAGTGATTGTTGGCGCTGCCGCGTTAATTCCGCTCAACAAAGTCAACGATGAATCGGTGAAGTATTTCGATACCTCAAGTGAATTCAGACAAGCGGCTGACTTCATGGAAGAGACCGTAAGCGGCATGACAACCCTCAGTATCGCAGTGAAAACTAACGAGTCTCAAGCGATTGCTGATCCTGTGTTCTTGCAAGCAATTGGTGACTTTACTAAGTGGCTACGTGTTCAACCAGAAACTGACCATGTGGCAACGCTTTCTGATGTTTATATGCGTTTGAACAAGAATATGCATGCCGACGACGACAGCTACTACAAGCTACCGCTGAACCGTGAACTTGCCGCGCAATATCTGCTGCTTTACGAAATGTCTCTGCCGTACGGCTTGGACTTGAACAACCAGATCAACGTCGATAAATCATCGATCAAAATGGTACTCACCGTCGATAACCTTGGCAGCGTTGAGCTAGTCGAACTCGAAGAGCGCATTTACTCATGGTTTGCAGCCAATGCACCGCAATATGAAGTGGTGGCTTCGAGCCCGTCACTGATGTTTGCTCATATTGGCGAAACCAACATGGCGAGCATGCTATCAACTTTGCCTATCACCCTAGTGCTTATCTCTGGCTTGATGATCTTTGCATTGCGCTCGGTTCGCTTAGGCATGATCAGCCTAGTGCCCAACATTGCGCCTGCGATCATTGGCTTTGGTTTATGGGCGCTTATCTCAGGTGAAATCAACCTCGGTTTGTCAGTCGTGGTCACGCTCACGTTGGGTATCGTGGTTGATGATGCGGTGCACTTCTTGAGTAAATACCAGCGCGCAAGAATCGAAGGGAAATCAGCAGAAGAAGCGGTTCGATACGCTTTCCACACCGTAGGTCGCGCTTTGTGGATCACCACTGTTGTGCTAGTGGCCGGTTTCTCTGTACTGGCGATGTCGAGCTTCAGACTCAACTCCGACATGGGCTTACTCAGCGCGATTGTGATTTTCATTGCGCTGGTGGTCGATTTCATCTTGCTGCCTAGCTTGCTGATGATCTTCGACAAACAGACCCACTATTCAGCTAAAACTCAGCACGAATCAAAGCCAGATACCAAGTCGCAGCCTAGATCGACAGCCGAACTGACTACTTCGACCAAATAAGGAAACGTCGGCCTGCTGCGGTGGGCTGACTCAAGGAGAAATTTATGAAAAGCGTTAAACAAACATTCGCTACTACATTACTTACTGTTAGCTCGTTGGCACTGAGCACATTCGCCGCTTTCCCAGTATTAGCAGACCCAGCGAAAGGCTTAGAAATTGCCGAACAACGCAAAGCCGCCGATGTCGGGTGGGGCGATTCTGTCGCAACCATGGAAATGCTACTTCGCAACAAACAGGGCGAAAGCAGTACACGTCTGATGCGATTGAAATCTTTGGAAGTCGATGACGATGGCGACAAAGGCTTAACCATTTTTGATGAACCACGCGACGTAAAAGGCACGGCTTTCCTAAACCATTCGCACATCACCAAATCCGATGACCAGTGGTTGTATCTTCCTGCACTCAAGCGTGTAAAACGCATCTCTTCACGCAACAAATCTGGCCCGTTTATGGGCAGTGAATTTGCGTATGAGGACTTAAGCTCGTTTGAACTTGAAAAGTACACCTTCAACTACATTGAAGACGCGAAACTGGAAGGCGTAGACACCTTTGTTTTAGAGCAAGTACCGACCGATAAAAACTCAGGCTACACCATGCAAAAGGTATGGCTAGACCAACAGCACTACCGCCCAATGAAAGTCGAGTTTTACGACCGCAAAGGCGCACTGCTTAAAACTCTATCGTTCCAAGATTACAAACAGTACCTAAACCAATACTGGCGCGCACACACCATGGCGATGCAAAACCATCAAACAGGCAAAAGCACCGTATTAACCACGACAGATTTAGTGTTCCAGACCGGTCTTAAAGACAAGGATTTCCAAAAGAACACACTAAAACGTGCGAAATAAGGCAGGAATATGAAAAGGATTGTGGCAACAGGAACCCAATTATCCTTAACCTTGGCGGCGACCGTCGGGCTTATGCAGGTGTCGTTGCCTTGTGTGGCGGCAGGCTTTAGTCCTGATATCGCAGGGCAGGTTAACCTTGAACATAGGCAGTTCTTTAGCGACGGCTTACAAGGGCAAGACAAAGGACAAAGCTCACTGGTGTTGCAGCCAGAGTTTTACTGGGAGCAACAAGAGGGCAACGGCAGCATTACCTTCACCCCGTTTTATCGCCTAGACAGTGAAGACGATGAACGAACTCATGGTGATATTCGCGAAGCCTTGTATTTAACCTATTGGGATGATTACGAACTGCGAGCGGGTGTTGGAAAGGTATTTTGGGGCGTAACCGAATCGGCGCATTTAGTGGATGTGGTAAACCAGACCGATGCCATTGAATCGGTCGATGGCGAATCCAAGTTAGGTCAGCCTATGGTGCACTTCACCTCGATAAAAGAGTGGGGCACCATAGACGCCATGTTACTGCCGTATTTTCGTGAGCGTACCTTCGCAGGCGAAGACGGTCGATTAAGGCCAACCGTGCCAGTATCGGACGATGCGCTTTACGAATCTTCACGAGAAGAAAAACACGTTGATGTGGCATTGCGTTACAGCCAAATGTACGGTGATTGGGATGTCGGTTTAAGCTACTTAGGCGGCACAAACCGCGACCCTTATTACCGTGTGGAAGGCAATCAACTCAAGCCATACTACGCCCAAATGCAACACTTCGGATTGGATGTTCAAGGCATTATCGGTGACTGGTTATGGAAGCTGGAAAGCATTTATCGCGACAGCTACGACAACCATACCGGCGTGGCGACAGGCTTTGAATACACTTGGGTAGGGGCGCTTGAATCGTACTGGGACATCGGCTTCATCGCTGAATACCTGTATGACAGCCGAGGCAACAATGCCCAAACCATCGGCCAAAATGATGTGTTCCTTGGCGCCCGTTTCGCTTTGAACGATGAAGACGGCACCGAAGTGCTTACTGGTATCACTCAAGACTTAGATAACAGTGATGTCTACAGTGCCAAGCTAGAGGCATCGAGCCGTATTAACAACAATCTCAAGTGGCGACTGAATGCTTGGTTGTTTGAGAACGAAACCCCAGAAGACTTGTTGTTCTTCGCACGTAAGGATGATTTTGTTGAGATGGCGTTGGAATATTATTTCTAGTGTTAGCTTTATGAGGCGTTCTTGTTAAGAGGGGCGTCTCAAATTTAAGATGAGTTATATTTAGAGTGTTCAATATCTTCTTTTTATAAAATGGATCAAACAATCGAATAAACCTACAGGTAAAATGGTTATATTTTTTCAGTATCTATAACCTCCGAATATGCATGTAAATCGTGCTGGTGGTATCGGCCTTAAGGGATTTATGAATTCATTTAATTGGGATAAAAACTTTGAAACAGGCATTGGTGTTGTAGATGAACAGCATCAATATCTTGTTGGTATTATCAACCACTACGGAAATCTGTTGTCAGAGAACACTATCTCTATCGACGACATAAACGTCGCTTTACTCGATCTCACATGCTATGCCGAATTTCACTTTAAAGAAGAAGAATCTTTGATGAGAGATTGCGGTGTGTATGAGCGACACATTGAAGAGCATATCAAAGTGCATCGTGTATTTATGCAAGATATCTACAGTATGCAAGCTTTCATCATGGAAGAAGATCAGTCGTCAGCACGGCAGTTACTTGATTTATTGATCCACTGGCTTGCTTACCACATCCTCGGCATCGACCAAAACATGGCGCGACAAATGACCGCGATAGAAGAGGGCGCGACACCTCTGCAAGCCTTTGAAGCGGAAGAAAAGCAGCAAGATTCTGCGACTGTCCCGCTGTTGGCTGCGCTTAACGGCCTGTTTGAACAAGTCTCTGAACGAAACAAACAGTTGTTACGCTTCAACCAGTTACTCGAAGATAAAGTTGAGGAACGTACGGCAGAATTAAAACGAGCGAATAAGAGACTTGAAGAACTGTCATTAACCGACTCTCTTACTAATTTGCATAACCGTCGTAGTGCTTTTAAACAGTTAGCGCTGCATTGGCAAGACTCCAAAGAACTGGGCATGCCTTTAGTGTGTATTATGATTGATGCCGACCACTTCAAGCGCATTAATGACACCAGCGGCCATGATGCAGGCGACTTGGTGCTACAAACCCTCTCGCGTGAACTGAAAAACACGTTCCGTAATGATGATATTGTTTGCCGGTTAGGTGGCGATGAGTTCTTGGTTATTTGCCCAAACACCGACCTTAAAGGTGGGATGTACATCGCGGAAACCGCTCGACAGAAAGTGTCTGAATTAGAGGTTGAAACCAGTCATCAAGTTTGGATTGGCAGTATTAGTGTCGGTGTCGCTGAAATGACCCAAGAATTCGAAACCATGAACGAATTGATTAAAGCGGCGGATGAGTCCGTCTATTTAGCAAAAAACGCAGGGAAGAACAGCGTTTGTTCTATTCAGATCTAGCCTTCAGGTCATTTCCAAATTAAGAAGTGGAACCTGTAATTGTTCCACTTCTTCCTACTCCTCATTAATATCCTGTTAAATTTGCCGTGTTTTTAGGCAATAACTTGTTCTTTTAGCGATTCAATTTGGCATTGGTTGCGTGTTTGATTACTATGTGTAGCTATCTAAAAAACTAATCATCCGATACGGACACTACCAACTGGTAGATGAGGAAATGATGCAACATCTAGAAGAGATCATTGCTAATGCAACGACTGCTATTGATACAGCAGATTCGTTAGTCGCACTTGATGAAGTGCGAGTTCAGTATTTAGGTAAGAAGGGTGAACTAACTCTTCAACTACAAAGCCTAGGTAAACTTCCACCTGAAGAGCGTCGCACTGCTGGTCAAGAGATCAACAAAGCGAAAGGTGCTGTTCAACAAGCGATCGCAGCTCGCAAAGACGCACTACAACGTGCAGAGCTTGAAGCGAAACTAGCTGAAGAAACTATCGATGTGAGCCTACCAGGTCGTCGCATTGAGAACGGTGGTCTTCACCCAGTTACTCGCACTGTTGAGCGTATCGAACAGTTCTTTGGTGAGCTTGGCTTTAGCACTGAGTCTGGCCCTGAGATCGAAGATGCATTCCACAACTTTGATGCACTAAACATCGCAGACGATCACCCAGCTCGTACTGATCACGATACTTTCTTCTTCAACCCTGATCTAATGCTACGTACGCACACTTCTGGTGTTCAAATCCGTACGATGGAAAACGGCAAACCGCCATTCCGCTTCATTGCTCCGGGTCGTGTTTACCGTAACGACTACGATCAAACTCACACGCCAATGTTCCACCAAGTGGAAGGTATGTTAGTTGATGAGAACGTAAACTTCGCACAACTTAAAGGCATTCTTAACGATTTCCTTTGTAACTTCTTTGAAGAAGAAGTTGAAGTGCGTTTCCGTCCTTCATTCTTCCCGTTCACAGAGCCTTCAGCTGAAGTTGACGTGAAACGTAAAGATGGCAAATGGCTAGAAGTTCTAGGCTGTGGCATGGTTCACCCTAACGTACTTCGCTCTGTTGGCATCGACCCTGAGAAATACTCTGGTTTTGCATTCGGTATGGGTGTAGAGCGTCTAACGATGCTTCGTTACGGCGTAAATGACCTTCGTGCGTTCTTCGAGAACGACCTTCGTTTCCTTAAACAATTCAAGTAATCCGGGGCAGTCGAAACTATGAAATTCAGTGAATCTTGGCTACGCGAGTGGGTTAAACCTGCAATTAACAGCGAAGAGCTAGCTCACCAAATCACTATGGCTGGTTTGGAAGTTGACGATGTAGAACCTGTTGCTGGTGAATTCACCGGCGTTAAAGTAGGTAAAGTGGTTGAGTGCGGTCAGCACCCAGACGCAGACAAACTACAAGTAACTAAAATTGATATCGGCGAAGAAGAGCTGTTAGACATCGTATGTGGTGCATCTAACTGTCGTCTTGGCCTAACTGTAGCAGTAGCAACAGTTGGCGCAGTACTGCCTGGTAACTTCAAAATCAAGAAAGCAAAACTACGTGGCGTTCCATCGCACGGCATGCTTTGTTCTTTCTCTGAGCTAGGTATCGACGTAGAGTCTGACGGCATCCTTGAGCTGCCAGAAGGCACAACGCTAGGTATGGACGTACGTGAGCTTCTTGAGCTTAACGACGTAACTATCGACGTAGACCTAACAGCTAACCGCGCAGACTGCTTCAGCATCCGTGGCCTTGCTCGTGAAGTTGGCGTACTAAACCGCGCAGACGTTACAGAGCCAGCAGTAGAAGCTGTTGCAACAAGCATTGAAGACACAGTATCTGTTGAAATTAAAGCAACTGATGCTTGTCCACGTTACCTTGGCCGTGTGGTTAAGAACGTAAACGTGAAAGCGGAAACACCAATCTGGATGCAAGAAAAACTGCGTCGTTGTGGTATCCGTTCAATCGACCCAGTGGTAGACATCACAAACTACGTGATGCTAGAGCAAGGCCAACCTATGCACGCATTTGATCTAGCTAAGATCGAAGGTGGCATCGTGGTTCGTCTAGCAGAGCAGGGCGAAAAACTAACACTTCTAGATGGCAACGAAGCTGAACTAAACAGCAACACGCTTGTTATCGCTGACCACAACAAAGCACTAGCAATCGCTGGTATCTTTGGTGGTGAAGAGTCTGGTGTAACAACTGAAACTACAGACGTACTTCTAGAAGCAGCATTCTTCGCACCTGATCACATCCGTGGTCGCGCACGTGCTTACGGCCTACACACAGATTCTTCTCTACGTTTCGAACGTGGTGTTGATTCAACACTACAAGCAGCAGCAATGGAGCGTGCAACACAGCTTCTAGTTGAAATCTGCGGTGGTGAAGTTGCGCCAGTAAACGGCAGCGAATCTGAAGCTGATCTTCCTAAAGCAAACGTAGTTGCTCTACGTCGCGCTAAGCTAGACAGCCTACTAGGTCACGAAATCCCATCTACAGACGTAGTGGAAATTCTTACTCGCCTAGGTTGTAACGTTGAAACGACTGACGCTGGTTGGACGGCAACGTCTCCATCTTGGCGTTTTGATATCGCAATCGAGCAAGACCTAATTGAAGAAGTAGGTCGTATCTACGGTTACGATAACATTCCAAACCAAGCGCCTAAAGCGGCACTTAAAATGAATGACCACAAAGAAGCTAACCAACCGCTTAAGCGCGTTCGTGACCTTCTTGTAGACCGTGGCTACCACGAAGCAATCACATACAGCTTCGTAGAACCAGAGCAGCAAAAACTTGTTGTACCTGGTGTTGAGCCGCTAATCCTGCCATTCCCAATCTCTGCGGATATGTCAGCAATGCGTCTTGGCCTAATCCAAGGTCTTCTAAACACAGTTGTTCACAACCAGAAGCGTCAACAGTCTCGCGTTCGTCTATTCGAATCAGGCCTACGTTTCATCCCTGAAGCAACGGCTGAAAACGGCATGCGCCAAGAAATGATGCTTGCGGGCGTTATCTCTGGTACTCGTGGCGAAGAGCACTGGGACATTGCAACTAACACTGTAGATTTCTTCGATCTTAAAGGTGATCTAGAAGCCGTTCTTGAGCTTTCTGCAAACGAAATCGCATACAGCTTCAAAGCTGCGAAGCACCCAGCACTTCACCCAGGTCAAACTGCGGCTATCGTAGTAGACGGCAAAGAAGTGGGTATCATTGGTACTGTTCACCCAGAACTAGAGCGTAAGTTTGGTCTTAACGGCCGCACTATCGTATTCGAAATCGAATGGGCAGCTATCAACACTCGCGTGCTTCCAGAAGCAGTAGCTGTATCTAAGTTCCCTGCAAACCGTCGTGATATCGCCGTTGTTGTTGACGAAGCAGTTGCTTCTGGCGACATCGTAGAAGCGTGTATCGCAGCTGGTGGTGAATTCCTAACAGGCGCTAAACTGTTCGACGTATACGTTGGTCAAGGCGTTGAAGAAGGTAAGAAGAGCCTAGCTATCGCACTTAGCCTACAGTCTGTAGAGCGCACACTTGAAGATGCAGACATCGCTGGTTCAGTAGATGCTATCGTAGCTTCAATCTCAGAGAAATTCGGCGCAGCACTTCGCGACTAATCTCTTCTGATAGATAGAAAACCAAAGGCCTCGCAATTGCGAGGCCTTTTTTGTTGGTGCGCCG
>NZ_JBFRTN010000080.1:0-23622 GCF_041474095.1 Vibrio sp. 10N.222.54.A3 | reverse complement strand
CGCCATGCTCGGCGCACCACAAAAAAGCCAGCTTTGTTAGCTGGCTTTAACTTCTATACGAATTGCTTTCTATGGCACACCGTGACCTTTAGATGCCACCCATACGCGATACCACTGTTCGCGCGTCAGCTCGATTTTCAGTGCATCAACGGCCGTCTTCACACGCTCAATCTTACCAGAACCAATAATTGCAATTGGACTAGATGGTAAACGACGAACCCAAGCGTAAATCACTTGATCAATGCTGTCTGCACCGACTTCTTGACGAATCGCCTCTAGCTCATCACGAACGCGAACCGCTTGCGCTGAATCACCACTGAAGATGCTACCACCACCGAGACAAGACCACGCCATCGGGCGAATGCGGTTCATCTGCAGTTGATCTAGCGTGCCATCATGAGCCACTTCGAAGTTCAATGGGTTGATTTCAACTTGGTTGGTCACTAACGGCTTACCGAGTCGAGATTGAAGCAGTTCGAACTGACGCGGTGAAAAGTTAGAAACACCGAAGTGCTTAACTTTACCTACTTTGTGTAGCTCTGCGAACGCTTCTGCTACTTCATCGGCATCCATTAACACGTCAGGGCGGTGAATCAACAATACATCGATATCGTTAACACCTAAGCGCTCTAATGAGTTATTTACTGATTGGTAAATATGCTGCGCGCTGGTGTCATAGTGATTGATCTTACGATCTGGAGTGTGGTCACCACATAGGTTGATATCGCACTTGGTGACGATTTGAATATCATCACGAAGGCTTGGTTCAAGCGCTAACGCCTCACCAAACAACTTTTCACATTGGTAGTTACCGTAAATATCCGCGTGATCAACAGTTGTGATGCCAAAATCAATATGTTGCTTCAGGAAAGTCAGGCGTTGTTGCGGGGTCATGCCCCACTCTGCTGTACGCCAGTATCCTTGCACCAACTCAGAAAGTTCTGGGCCTTGTGGCGCTATCGTTACTCTTGCAACCATGGGTTGTCTCCTTTATCAATACTGAACGTATCCTAAGCTCGTTTTACCGAAGGCTCAACGTATAACAAATGGCAAAGCTAAACGCTTATTAAAAATGTGAGAGCCGCAGAAAAACGAACACTTAAATGAATTATAACTTGCTGTCTGCCCGCGAGCCGTTCTCCTGAAAGGCTTGTTTAGCCTAATAAATAACGAAACTATCTATAAATTTGAGCAATTAAAAACGATTAAGTTCAACCGTTAAGTTGTCACCATCACTCTGTAACTGAATCCAAGGAGAAATAGAGCTAGAAGAAGATAAGCTAGGCACATTCCACACACTCAGTTGCTCTGCTGAACCGTGAGGCGCGTTGATGAATTCGACCAGCTGTTTATCCACCTTATCGAAACCAACACCTTCATTTCGAGCTTGTTCGAGTTGAGCTGTAACATCGAATTCATCTTCACCAATACGAATTGAACTGAGAGCAAAGCCATCTTGGCGAAGGTATGCCTGAAGCTTTGTGTAACTTAGGTCCGAATATGGCAGGTTTAAGCGAACCGTTTCGACACTTGAGTCCCCCAACTCCAGTTCAACATACACATCCAGGTCGTAATATTGGGTTAAGTCACTGCACAACAAAGTACCTTCGATCTCACCACAATCCATCAACTCGATATCATTAATATAGTTTTGAGAATTCGGCAGACTTGGGCTGCTGTTAAATACTGTTCTTAGCCACCAGCTTTCGGTTGCTTGCGCTGAAAATGAAATAGCATTGAGGGACAGCATTAGAGGCAAGATTAGAACTTGAAAGATTTTCATCGACTGGGCTTATTTAGCGCTATATGAAGTGTCCATTATACGTGACCAAACGACAAACAACTGCTCGAGTCGCAAATTTTAGGCGAAAAAAAACGGGCATACATGCCCGCTAGATAATTTCATCACCGAATAACGTAATCCGTCACGTTGAGAACCATTACGAAAGAGAGAATATCACTCTCCCACAACAGTTACAACATGGCATACCCATTACTTGTAGCCACCTTCAATAGCAGGCTCTTCAAGCGACAATCTGACTTTGTTACGTTGAATAGCTTCTGGCGGCAAGCTGATGAAACCGTATTGGTTCAAAACGACTTGATGATCTTGTGACAAGGTAAGCCCAACAAAGAACTCCTCTTGTTCCGTAAAGCCTTTGCGATGCGCTGGAATATTCAAGTACATGTAATAAACCGTTGCTAACGGGTAACGACCAGAGAGGATCGTTTCTTTGTTTAGGTCGTAGTTCACACCTAGGTTATCAACCACGCTCAACCATTTCACATCAGAGATCTGATCTGAGTAAACGGTGTAACCAATGGCGGCATCTTCGTCTTCAATCTTATTAATCAGATCAGGTAAATCCGCTAAGAACTGAGTATGGGCATATTCTCCTTCTGTTCCACATTCGACCCAACTTGAAAAGGTAGTATGGCCTTTCAGGTTGTGATCAATGGCAAAGGGCAACATATGAGTATCTAGGCTTTCACCGTTACGAATATCACTACTTGCTGACCATTTTGGATGTTTAGGATCGTTAGAACAACCAAACACATCAATTAATTCAGCGACGGTGATTGATGTCGCAGGGTTATTTTCATTGGCTAGAATCGCAATCACGTCAGCGGTAAACATCAGCTCTGTTGGCCTATAACCGTAACGCATATCAAACCTTGCCATCTCTTTGTCAGTCCACTTTTTGGAAGTGATACCAACACGCGAGCGCTGCATGATCATCTGTTCTGGGACGCTGTCACTCAACAAGATTTCTAAGTCGATCTCTTGGCTCTTAAGCAGATCTTCTACAAGCCCCTGCATATTCGGCTCAATCGCGACCAAACCAATGTCACTGGCATCATTCGCAAATGTCGATACAGAGAACAACGCAGGTACAGCAGCAAGCAGCAAGCCCGATTTATTAGCTAGACATTTCATTACTGGCCTCCTACTGGATCAATCGACGTTTTAGACTCAACATCGCTATTACTATCGAGCTGCATTTCTGAAGTGAAGATGTTCCAAGATGGGTTCACTTCCATGCTTTCTGTTTTAATCACCGCGATCGTTCTACGCTTACGCTTGTGAAGATGCTGAGTTAAGCTGGTTATCTGAGTAAACTCTTGTTCAAAGATTCGCTCACCATTGATGCCTCTATCAATCAATGCGTCTCGAATCACGCCCGTTCTTTTCTTGGCCAATGCTTTGTTATACACGTTTGTACCTTCAGCACTGGTATCTCCGACCAAGGTAACCGAAGCATCAGGCTGCTCTCCTAGTAAACGCACCAACTCATTTAATACAGCGGTATGATCAGGTTTAAGGTCATACTTATCAAAATCAAATGCCACACTTAATACTTCAACGTCTTCGACAATTTTCCAATTGGCACACCCTTTAATGTCTACCGTTACACCTTCTGGCGTATCGGCACATAGATCTCGCTGGTTAATCACACCATCTCGGTCATTATCCGCTAAGTCATCAATTTGGTGGCGTGTCATTGTCGTATCAGGCGTTTCTGCACATCCCATTAGCAAGATAGAGCTAAGTAGCGCTAGTTTAAAATATCTCATTACTTATTCTCCCCTTGCCACTCTTCTGGATGTTCAATCCTCAACGCATACGTCAACATACCCATCGCATTTAACACTCGATAAGCCGCTAACGTTTGATCATATTCAGTGCTGATGAAGTTTCTTCGAGCCAAAAACACTTCTACTTTTGCATCCAGTACATCAAGAAGGCTTCGTCTGCCAACATTGAATTGCTGGATATAGCCAAGCTCTGCAATTTTCGCTGCATCAACATTCTGTTGAAGTAAGGATTTTTGCTGCTCAAGCATTTTGTAAGCGTTCCAAGCCAGTTGTGTACCTTCTCGAACCTCACGCTCTGTTCGTAATCGGATCGCCCTTGCCTCTTCCACTCGCCAAGCTGACGATTCAACCCTGGAGTCGGTAGAGAAGCCATTAAACAGGTCATAATCCATCGTCAACATGATACGTGCATCTTCATCGACACCGCCTGGCGGGTTAGATACGTTGTCATTCTTATTGGCATGAAGCTCAAGTTTTAGTTCTGGGTAGTAATCCCCTTTCTCGCGGCGCATCTCTTTACGAGCCGCGTCGATATCAAGCAAAGAGGCTTTGATTTCAGGGTGATTCTCGACAGCTTGTTCAAGTGCGACCTGTGCTGAGCTTGGTAATAGAGCGTAATCAAACCGGGGGTAAACCAAGTTCACCGCAGGTTTGCCAACCAAGCGTAGATACTGAGTTTGCAAATCAAACAGGTTGTTCTGAGCGGCGATAAGTGAAGACTGCGCGGTCGCGACACGGGCGGAGATTTGAGCCAGATCCGAGTTGCTACTCAAGCCTTTGCTCTTTTTATCTTGGATATCTTGATAGATCTCTTGGTGCTCTTTTACATTACGCTTAGACAATTCAAGTAGCGTCTCTGCTTTTAGGATATCGAGGTAATTTCTCACCACATCTAACGATACGTTTTCAGCTCGCGAAATCAGAGTTAGACGCTCAGCTTCTGCTTCGAACGTCAGTCGATCGACATTCGATGTGGTTTTAAAACCATCAAATAGTAACTGGGATACTTTAACGCCAATTTCCGTTCTCGTTAGGCCTCTATCATCGCTATCGAGTTTGCTGCCACTGTTGTAGCGTGTCTCTTCATAGCCTGCTGCCGCGTACAAGTTCACTTGTGGCATATACAAACCACTCGCAGCGTCTCCGTCTCTGACCACCGATTGGTATCGGGAGTATTGCGCCAATATCTCTGGGCTATAGTCGATGGCAAAGGCCACGGACTCTTCTAATGAAGCTGCTTGAGACAGCCCACTCATTAGCAAGCAAGAAGAGAGTAAGAATTTTGAATGCATTACACTTCCTTTTATATTTATGCTTTAACCCACTTCATCGTTCACGAAGTGAGTTTTCCTTAGCTCGTAAAATAGGTTTTAACCAATAACTCAATACTGTTTTCTCTCCGGTTAATATATCGACCGCGACTTGCATCCCTGGGATAATGCTAAAGGCAGAGTTTTGTTGCTGGTCTTCGTTTAACTGAATATGGGCACGATAATAGGCGTTTCCGTCTTCCGTTTGTAAGGCGTCGGCACTCACGTAAATCACCTCGCCTTTAAGTCCGCCATAAATGACGAAATCATAGGCCGTGAATTTAACTGTCGCACCCAGCCCGTTATGAACAAACGCGATATCTTGCGGAGAGATTCTCGCTTCAACAATCAGGTCACTGTTTGATGGGATGATCTCAATGATTGGCTCGCCGGGACGAACTACACCACCAATGGTACGCACAAAGATCTCTTTGACTGTGCCATCAACGGGCGCAACAATTTCGGTACGCTTGAGTTGGTCGGCAATCGCCTGCTGGCTTTCGTTCAGCTGCGCTATCTTGCTCGCCACTTCATTCAACTGGCCTTGCACTTTGGTACGAAAATCTAAAGCGATACTTCGATGATCCGCTATCGACTCTGAGTAGGCAGCTATCTGCTTCTGCGCTGCTACTTTTGAGCTAGCAATATCACCTTTGAGTTTGACTACATCACGGTTGAGTTTAAGTAGCTCAACTTCCGCAACAGCACCGCTCGCTACCACGTCTTTCAGCATGTTGCGCTCACGAATCACAATCTCGAGGCTGCTTTCAAGAGTCTGGATATTATTAAACGTATCGACACGAGCTTGGTCTTGTTGCTCGATACGAAGTGCCGCCTCTTCCAGTTCAGACTTCAACTGTCCTAAACGTTCTCGGTAGTTCGCCTTGGCATTCATTAACGCAGGGTGGCTTGATACATCAACCGCAATATCTTGAGGCACCAAGACCACTCGCTCATACCACTCTTTCGCATCGTTATTTAAAACGACCGTCGACAGCTCAGCCTTTAATCTTAATTGCTGAGCAAGCAAGGTATCCGCTTGTTGAGCCGACTCTAAAAACGCCGCCTTAAAACGTGTGTCTTCTAACTTAGCTAGAGGTTGCCCCTTCACTACAGATTGGCCTTGTCGCACCATGATCTCTTGAACCAGTCCACCTTCTAAGCTCTGAATGGTTTGCACCGAAAGACTTGGAACGACTTTACCTTCACCGATCACGACTTCTTCTAATGTTGCCCACGTAGCCCAACCGATAATTGATACAATGAGTAGAGCACTCAACCAAATCAGCTTTCGAGAGCGGAATGCTAAGTGGTTGTTGGTCCATTGAATATCATTACTCATGACGACCTCCCTTCACCACAGATACCGTCTTAAACCGGCTCGTACCTTTAGGTACACTTTTCTTCTGTAAAGAGAGAATTTCTTTAGGTTCACCTTCTGCCACGATTTGACCTTTATCCAATACAATCACTCGATCACACATCATCAAGAATGAAGACTTATGGGAGCTGATTAGCATTGAGGTTTCTCTCGGCATACTTTGAAGTGCATTAAAGAACTGAATCTCGGCCTTCTTGTCTAGCGCGCTGGTGGGCTCATCCATGATCAATAACTTTGGACAACGATACAGAGCTCTCGCGATGGCAACGGCTTGACGCTGACCACCAGAAAGTAACCGACCACCCTCTCCGACAGGTGTTTCAAGGCCATTGCTTAGGCGCCCCATGTAACCATTCAAACCCGACTGTTGAAGAGCTTGTCTTAGCTTTTCTTCATCAACGTTGGTCGCACCAAGCGTAACGTTGTCGTAAACACTGCCAAAAATAAGATTAGTGGTTTGCCCTACCCAACCCATGCCACTACGCAGAACGCTGGTTGGCCATAATTGCCCATCGATTTCTTGATAGAAAGCTTGTCCTGTTGTTGGCAAATACTGGCGCGCAACAATCGATAGTAGAGTTGTTTTACCCGCGCCTGCCGCACCGACAAGACCAACTCGCTCACCCGGTTTGATCTCTAGGGAAATCTCCTTTAATGCAGGGCTTTGAGTCTCTGGATAAGTAAACGTCACTTCATCTAACCTAACCCCACCATCAAAGTCTCCTTTGTCGATAACTTGGTGTTTGGACTCTTCCTGAGGTAGCTCCATAATCTGATTCAGCCCTTCAACGGCCGAACGTGTTTGCTGGAACCTCAGCAATAGAAGAGAAAGCTGGTTCACCGAACTTGCAGCGCGCCCACTCAACATCACAACGGCTATCAAACCACCCATACTCAGCAAGCCTTCAGAGATCTGATACACGCCGAAGATGATCAGAGTGATGGTAACGATCTGCTGACTGGACTGAATAGAGTGCGTCACGATATTGGAGTAATGACGAGATTGAGTCTGCCATTGAGAAAGCGACGAAATCGTCTGTTCCCAACGTTTCTGAGTGATTCCCTCAGCATTATTTTGCTTGATATCCGGAAGGGTTGTTAAGCAATCAAACAGCTGTGCTTGTCTTTGTGTCGAGAGACGTGCGGTTTCATCGAATGTTTTCTCAACTTTGCCTTTCATCGCAATGCTCAGCACGATCAAGACCAACATGATCGCGACAGGGATGAACATCATCGCGCCACCAAGCCAGCCGATAAGCAGTAGGAATAACAAAGTGAATGGCAGATCGACTAAAGTGACTAACGAGATAGAAGTGAAGAAATCTTTCACGCTATCGAAGTCTTGAAGCTGTCTGGCAAATGCGCCTACCGATTGAGGTCGATTTTCGAGCTTCATACCAAGGACTTTCGAGAACAGCTGAGAAGACAACTTGTTATCAATATAGCGCCCAGCCATATCAGTCACAGAGCTTCGTGAGCTTCTCAATACCCAATCAAAAATAACAACGATACCAACGCCTGCTGCTAATACCCAAAGCGTGTTAAACGCTTGGTTTGGCACAACACGGTCGTACACATTCATGGTAAATAACGGAACCACTAGCGCAAGCACGTTGATCAAGAACGAAGCGATAAACAGATCGCGATACCAAGGCTTCACTTCTTTGACCACCCGCCACAACCAACGGGTGTTGGATTTACTGTCATTGCGCTCATGTGCCTGAACACGGGCGTCATCAAGCGCTTGAGCACCCACTTGCCAAACAAATGCATCCACTTTAATGACTAAGTCTTTAAGGAGAATTTGTTGGCTTAAGTTGGATTCACAATTCAATACTTGAAAGTCGCCAACGGAGCTTTGGGTTACGACAAGAGGAGACCCTGTCGCGGACTCAACAGCAACAACAGGGAACTGACATTGATTCAATAATTCTTTTTTAACGTGGCTCAGCGTTAACCCCGATTTCTCAATCGCTCTTGGAAAAAGGGATTCATTGAGCCTGCCTTCATTTAAAGGTAGGCCAGACACTATTTTGGAAGGGTGACTGCGAACATTAAAATGCTCACACAACCACTCAACACAAGCTAGCCAGCTGTCTTTTTGTTCTACCAATCTAAACTTCCTTTTATAGACTGTACATCTAACTTACAGCGTTAAATTATTGTCTTCTATCATTTTTTGTAAAATTTGTGCTTCTAATGCACTGCTACTGTCACCTTGATACAGATCGTCGTACGTGACATCAGCTAGCAAGATGTTTTGTTGAACGTCTTCGTCACCATTAGGTTTAATAGAAATGGTCACACCTTCACCAGATTCTTCTAAATCTAGATATTGTGTTGCCCCTAGCCCTGTATTAAGCCCTAGGCTTCCCAAAATACCCGAGAGGTCAATTGCATCAGTATCTGGAGACGCATCAAAATCTTGAATCACATCGTAGCTTGGTGCTTCTGCACTCCCTAAGCCTGAAGAGGCGAACACAAAATTATCTGAGCCCGTCCCGCCAATCAGCAGGTCGTTATCATCTGTCGCGGTAATCGTAGAATCCCCTTCAACAACAAATTCAACCGATACCGTTTGAGGTAATCCTACCGCTTGGTTGTTGCCTATTTCAGCAGAAGGTTCGATGGTAATTTCAAATGGGTCAACGCCATCATAGCCACCCGTAATCGCTAGATTCGGTACATCTGCCAAGTCCACCACATATTGACCATCGACCATAGAGCCATGTGAGAACGTCAAACCTGCGGGAATATCATAAATTGTAATGAAGCCCACTTCTGAATCAGCAGGGTTTACAAGAGAAAGGTCTAAACCAAGAGGAATCGTGCCACTTGCTTCTGCCACGATCGAAGAGTATTCAACGCTCAATAACGGTGCATCAGGCTCTGGTGTGATAATAAGCGTCATGTCTTGTGAGCTCGGGTCACCCGTGTCGACCACTAACTCACCGAGTACCGTATTTTGATCAACCGTTCGGCCGGTAATCGTAATATCGAGGTTACCAAACGCATCGCCCGCAAAGAATTCAAGCTCATCAACAGAACTTGCTTTAACGAGAATCGTCGCCTGTATGATGCCACCAACACTGGTGAAAGAACTGGTTTCTGATCCAATTCGAATTCGGTCTAACCCAACTAACCCTGATGGGTCCGAAGTTCCATTCACTGTTACCGTAATTGCTAAAAACTCATCACTGTTAGTTTCAAAGCTATTGGCATCAAGAGGAATCACGATGCCATCATCTTCACTTCCAGTGAGCTGTTCAGGTAAATCGAAGAACTCAACTTTATCACCAATAGGATTCACACCGACGGTAAATTCAGATTCGGTATAGCGGATTTCTGTGGTGCCGATTTCTTGAGTAATGGCTTCTAGAGACAGATTAATATCGCCACTAAAGTCTCGCGGCGGTAGAATTACAAGGTTGGCAAGCTGGCTTGGATCGAGCTGCCACTCGTAAGTAGGGTTACCATCAAAGGTACCGCCATCGACGCCATTGTTAGGAACTAATTCGTAGCTGTCGCCCACCTTTATCGCAACAACCGCGCCTTCAGGTACTCCTTTCAATGCCAAGGACATATTTTCAGAGCCATCTTGGTCAATCAGCTCCGCGCTGAGTGATGACAATGAAATGTAGTTATCTTCGTCTCCGATAATATCTTCTGTTATCAAGTTCGCCGCGTCAGCGACTGGCTCAACGGTGATAGTCACCACAGTCGTTTTATCTTGCGTATCCGTTTCTGTTACGCAATCCGCTTTGTCGGTAATATTTGCTGTCACAGTGAGGGTAATTTCACCACTGTAATGCTCAGGTGGTGTTACCAACACATCACTCAAGCGGCTAGGATCCGTTACCGTCCAAGTACCATTGCCATTATCAACTAACAACCCGGTGTCAGTTGGAGTTTCAGACAAGGCCGCTCCATTCGAAATGCTCACCGTTAGAGAGTTAACGGTTTCTTTACCGGTAGCGCTATTGCCTTCACCAGTGATTAATTGTCCATCTTCAACGCTATCACCAAGAACCAGTTCAAGGTTAAGGTCTGTCGCGATGTCTTCTTGAATGGTTGTGGAGTCGGCTTCAACCGTAATGTCATCGACCACAGGCAGAACTTGGATACTAATGGTTTGGGCCGTCGTCACCGTATCACCGCTACATGGTGAGGTCTCAATTGTCTCTATGGTGAAATCAATACACCCTGCAAAATCTTCATCCAAGCCCGTTAACGTTAGTTTCGAAAGTCCATCTGCAGTGATTGAATAACCGACGATCTCACCAGAAGCATCGTATTCAGCAATCACACCATCACCGGAGATCTCAACGCCTTCAGGAAGTGAATCGGCAGGAATATAGAAAGAGATTTCATTGTCTGGATCACTGCCAACATCGGTGTTTAGCAAGCCAGTGAGATCAATATCTTCCCCTTCAGGTGTTTTAATTTCGCCATCGGGTTGAATCGGGCTTGGTGGGCCAACAGGGTCACAAGAACCGCCACCGCCGTCATGACCAGTAATTTGCAGCGGGAAAGTCGCATCAATATATCTCGCATCATCACCATCAATCACACGAGCACGAACCACAATATCCAGTACCGGAGTATCACTTGGGCTGGAAATCGTCGCATTATCTAAAATGTACGCTGCGAGTTCTTGGAAAGAGTCACTCGTTAACCCATCCGCAGATATGATCCAATTCCCAGAGCTATCTTGAGCGGCACCATTAGGGTGCTCAACAATCAACGAATAGCCGTCGGGAATCTCGATCAAAATATAATCGAGGTACTCTGACCCATCGATATCCGCGTCGACGAACGTCACGGCGTTAGAGATATCAACAGGCGAGCCGTCTGTACTCTGTAACAGCTCTGTAGAGCCTTCTAATCGAGTATCTAGCTCGACACGAGCATCGACAGTCACGCTAATGGATCCGGTAATATCTTTAATATCCGTTGCACCAGTTGGAGAGGTATCCGTGACTTCATAGGTGATAGGAATTGAGAATGTTCCGCTTAAATCTTCTGTCGCTGTAACAGAAAGCCTGCCGCTGCTTAGAAGATCCGAAAGCGTTGGCGTTGTTGAGTCCAGTAGAGTATCCAAATCTAAGCCTGAAGCTGGGACCTGAATAACACTCCCATCAAAATAAAGAGTGAGATCTGCAGGTAGGCTATCAATGACATATCCCGTCAAGGATTCGCTGCCATCAATATCCTGATTCACTGAAGGTTCAAGGTTCAGGCCGATTTGACTGTCTTCGATGCCTTGAGTACTGACCACTTGACCGTCTTCTTGATCAACGACCGGCGCTAGCTCTACTTTAAGTGTCATAGGAAACTCGCCCGAATCACCATCGGGCTCAGTTGAGATAGCAATAACGGTGAGTTCTAATTCACCACTAAAATCAAGAACTGGCTTGAGATACAGATCATCCAGTTGAGCGTTAGAGACTTGGAATACGGGCCCTGTCACATCATCAACATACGCAATCGTCAGCGATACTGGTTCACCCAACGCATCCACCAGCAAAGTGCCTTCAGGAATGTTAGTAAGCAGTATGTTGATCTCTTCTGAAACATCGTCATCCGTCGTTTGTATGAGGAAGTCGAGCTGTATTAACCCATCTTCATTCAAGACCGATTGGTTGCTGATGACTTTACTGTCACTGTCGTATTGCCAATGACCATTACCACCGTCTACCGCGATAGGTTCATCCACAACACCTTTCAAAAAGATATTGATGGTTTTTGTATCACTTGACGCTTGCCCATTGATAGGAATAAGTGAATCGATCGTCGACTCAGTCGCTATTGCTGTTACGTCTATTGACAGATCTTCAGTAAAGGAACTGATGTCTTCTTTAGGCTGAATATAAGCAACACCATTGGCGATAGCTTCGGCAGTGACTGAATAGGAATTATTGCCTATCTTTGCGGTACCATCACCTTCAACAGACCAGCCATCTTGAACTTGGATAATATAACTTAACGATTCAGAACCATCGGTGTCCGCCAAAGCGCCTTCAATAACGTCTTTGAGGTAAATAGCTTCATCCTCTAGTCCCTTGTAGTCTTTAACAGACACATGAGGAGTATCAGCATCAGGTGAAATATCGACAGTAACGGTATGTACAATACTTGCCGTTTTATCATCTGGGTCAGCGAATGAATTGCCAGACTCTGTTGCAACCGCAGTAATCTCAAACTCAAAGCGACCCGCTAGGTTGTCGTCAGCCCTGATTTCCATTTTATCAATCTGAGCCTGTGTGTAAGATTTCCCTTCTTTGACTGCGTTGCCATTTAACGTCAAATTCAAGCCGTCAGGAATCCCACTAATCTGGTAGCTCAATGTTTCTGACGTATCTTGATCCACCAGCTGAGCTGTTATGTCCAAACTGACTGGGTCTGAGTCATCTTCTACTGAATGATAGGAGAATACGGAAGCCGACCAATCCGGTGCATCAGCCACCGGTAAAACAGACACTGCAACATCAGCCGTCAGTTCTTTAGGATCCGTATCAGTGCTAATGATTGCGTTGATCGCTAGGATAACCGTTGAGGTGGTATTGGATTCATGAAGCGCGGGACGATAAGTCAACTGTCCATTAGGCCCAGTGAACTGACTATCAATCGCTGCCAATTGACTTCCAGACAAGGTGACCTTGCCGTCTACAACTTGAAGCAACACCCCATCAAGGTACAAGCTACCACCGTTTAGCGATGCTTCTGAGAACTCGATAGCAGTAACGGTTTCGCTTTGGTCGACATCGCCGGTTGCCACACTTACAACGATAATCGCGTCATTGTCTTCTGTGGTTTCAGAATCTTCATAACGAATAAAACCTTCGTTATCATCCAGAATAAGCTCAGCAGTACTGGTAACTTTATCACCGTCCGCATCTCGCACCAGATAATCGATGTCATCGACGATCTTAGGATCTGCAGGGTTTGTTGATACATTGGGATTTGTAGTCAGCTGGTAGCTACCATCTGAAGAAAGCGTAAACTGACCGTAAGTAGACCCACCATCATAATCATTAATTAGATTAATCGTGATAGGAGTGCCTGCGTTATCAAAGGTATAGGTAGTACCGCGATAGTCAAAACTTACAATGGTTGCGCCATCGGCACCTGCGAATTTTTCTGTTAGAAATTGTCCATTAAGGTCATCACCCTCAACCATTTCAATTGCCCCTGAACGCGCAACTGGGACAGCATCTGTTACGTTGACAGAATAAATTGCCGGATCAGAGCTATCGCCGTCCGCATCGTTGACCACCAATTCAAAATTGAGGGCTAGATTATTCTCTCCATCAGCATTGGCGTGATCGAGAGGTGCATAAAGGTCGAACTCTGTTGTCCCGTCAGTATTAAAACGAATCCTAAATATATTGTTTCCATCAGAATCTTGACCGTAATACCAACCATCAGAATCGACAGCTTGCAGTGAAATGTCTTTCCCTGCACTCGAATATGAAAGTGCATCAAACGCAGCGGTGTCGACCGTCACAGAGACAACATCATCGGAACCTTCGATGATTCCTAACGAAGGGCTAGAATCTTCAACACCAACCTGTTCGCTGTCTCCAAGCAGACCGTCTTCATCAACAGAAATGCTTCCGATAACAGTAATTTTAGGGTTTGCACCATCGTAAATCTTAATATCAGATTCTTGTGTATCTCGTGAACCGTCTGAATCGATTGTGACGATTGAGGCTGGAATCGACAGCTCTGTGTCCTTCACACCGGTTCCGTGGTCTATTGACTGGTACAAATCAATCTCAACCGTGACATTCGTGGAACCATTGGCTTCTAAGCTAAAATCTTCAGGAAGTCTCACTTGGAAAACAGCATCGCCATTCGACAATACCGCATCAAACGTTCCATCCCCATTATCTCGCCAAGACAATGCTTCACCATTACGTGTCACCGCCTCACCGTCACTATCAAGAACGGCTTGGCCAGTTGTCACATCTAACCCCAAGAACACGAGTGGATCGTTGCCCGCACTCACGGCTAAGCTTGCACTCGCTGTTGTTCCAACACCAGACGGGGTTGTATCAGCAACAGGGTTTTCACTCAACTCGACCATGCCAGAGCCAATCGTAGGCTCCCCACCATCCGTAATCGAGACGTTCAAGGTTAATTGAGTTTCATCGTTGTCATCATCTTTTGCTGTGATGACAAAAGGAATTTGGTCGGTTCCATTCGTTTGGTCGAGGCCCTTGAATAGTTCAAAGGTGTAAGTGACATCAGTATCGGTCTCACCTGACAGAGAGGTAAAGCTCAAGGTGAACGCTTTATTTTCAGCACTTTCAGAGCCAACATAACCAGTAAGTTCATTTCCGTCTGCAGAGACCACATAGATGATCTGTACACCCCCACTAAACAACTGCGGCTGATCTCCAACATCAAAAAATACAGACTCAACAAAGTCACTTCCGACGTTGAGATTGAAAGTGCCAGTATCTGAAACACTGCCGTGAATAAGATCTGATTCGTCCACAGCAGCATTGCTAGTTGAAGTTAATATTGGGTCGGCTCCATCCTGGATGATCCAGTCGAATTGCCCTTGTTTTAAAGAAGTGCCATCTAAATCCGTTCCATCAATAATAAGTGGCAGGGTGATGGAGTCGTTGCTGAACAGGTGGTTGATAGGCTGTTCTAACACTAATGTGACATCTGCTAGAACATCGATACCACTAGCGACTGCACTCAACGTTAGCGTGAATATCGTTTCACCATTTGCTTGTGCGGTAATCGTTTTACCATCATTCGCTAACGTGTAGGTTAGAGGAAAGTTCTCATCTCCGGTCGTCAAGCCCAAGGCGTCTAACTGCACCAGAGTATTAGCATTAAATACAATAGAAGCGGGATCTGGATTATCTGATCCAGCGGAAACGGTAAACTGGCCGACTACAGTTTGAATTCCATCAGACACATCACCTTCAGAGCTGGTCGTTGTCCCATCAACAACTAGCCCTGCATCACCATCAAAAATATCAATGACCGCAGTGCCGTTTCCGAAATCATTACTGATGTCGCCAGCAACATAGTTGAAGGTGATGTTCTGATCAACTGTGTGGTCCAAATTCCTGTTGGCGACGAACGTCCAGTGGCCATTCGCAAATACGGTCAAGGTGCCTTCGCTAGTAGCAAATGAAACCGGAGAGCCACCAACAATCGTCTTGGTCGTACCATCAACTTCAACACTTTTTATCGTAAGTTGAGTATCCAAATCGATGTCGTTATTCAACACGTTCCCTGACGCAATCTCACCCTCGATCATTTGATAAGACTCATCAAAAACCAGAGGTTCAGAATCTTTGATGACAATAGGTAAACGTCCTATCACTAACTCCGTTGTACCATCAGCATCGGTTTGCAAACCTTCGATGAGCAGAGCCGTCAGAATTGAATCTAACCCAGCTTCCTGATCAATCGCCTTATAAAAATTGATATTTACGTTGCTGCCGGAAATTGACGCATCGAATACTTTTTGCCCATCGCTTCGTGTGCCAATGAGGCTTTGTTTATCAGCCGATACAGCAACGGTTATCGATAGGGTTTGAGAAGTTAGTGACTCTGCGATGCTTTGATCATCGCTAAAAGAGAAGTCCGCATAATCGATGCGAATATCAGAGGTCTGAGTTTGATTTCCAAAAATCCCGACAACAGTTTCTGAGAACACAACCGACTCGGGCAGTATAATGCTTGGCATATCATCGATAGCTTGATTGCCTACCGTATTGAAAACTTTGGCATCAATCGTCCATTCTGACGCCAAGTTTAGGGACGAGACATCTATATTTTCAACAACCCAATTACCTGATGCATCAACAACACCCTCAAACACAAGAGTCTGAGAGCCATCATTAACTTCAATATAAACAGGAAGACCTTCGGCAACATTGGTTGTGCCTTGCATGGTTGTAAGTTGGCCGCCACGAAATGCCAAAATACTAAAACCGTCTAGCGTATCAATGTCTATAACAGGCGAAACAGTATCAATAACAATTTGCCCTGCGCTATTTATTGCAGAAGCAGGGTTACCGGCAACGTCAACAGTGTCAGCCTCAATTTGAATGCCACCATCGGAAAAGCTGGTTAGATCCACGCCTTCAACTGACCAAGCACCATCAATCACAGTTGCCGTCAGAACAATGACATTCGTTGTGCTGTCAGAAATACGAATATTGACCGTTTGGCCATCTTCTACGTTCTGTACCGTACCAAAGAATTTAGCCGACTGAATTTCGAAGCTATTGAGGACACCGTCGCCACCATCATCAACCGCAGCGGTGATGTCCGCTAGCGTATCTTTCACGATCGTGTCGGTCGCTGTTGTAGGGTTTCCAGCAATATCGATAGTATTGGCAACAACGGTTAGCTCACCTTCTGCAAAGCTTGAGTAGTCTTGAAGAGTCAGAGTCCAAGTTCCGCCGGATACTTCCGTTGTGTATTCTTGTATCGTTCCTTGGCTATCGGTAATTGAAATGTTGATGGTTTGCCCATCTTCTACATTGGCAATCGTACCAACTAGCACCCCATTCGATATTTCAAATTGATTGTAAAACTCATCACCAAAGCCATCGAAGTCAACCTCAATGTTGGCTAATGTGTCTTTGATTGTGGAATCGTTAGCTGCAATGCTATTGCCAAAATCATCAGCAATGACAGCATCGACTTGAAGATCCCCCTCCTCCAATGAAGAGAGGTCGACGCCATTGACGACATACGTTTCATCGCTTGTGATGGCTGTGGTGGTTACTGTGTTTCCGTTAACATCAGTGATGGTCAGAACAACGGTACGCCCGTCTCGAACATCCACTGCCGTGCCCGTAATCGTGACACTTGGTACTTCAAACTGATTTTCGTAACCGTCTCCACCATCCAAAATATCAACGGTTAATAGTGCACTAGGTAACAGAATATCAAGGTTACCCTCATTCGAGGTTGTATCTTCGTCGGCATATTCTGCAGGACGCGTATCAAAACCCGCCTCAGCGAGCGTTTCATCTAAGGTGGAACGAACATAAACAATAAAAGAGGCGCTGGAACTAGGTTGGTCATTTACTGAGTTAGGCTGTTGAGGTGCGCTTTCAATGTTGTTGACGAGTTCGGTGACCACCTTTTCCAACTGTTGTTCAACTGCGGCGATTTGTGGTTCGGTTAGGGGCTGAGCCTCTTGTAAATTCTGAGGTTCAATGCTGACGACTTGCACGCCTTCAACTTTTGGCTGCGTAGCAGGTAATTGAAGCCAAGTCCCATCAGGGAATACTTGCCACACAACACCACCAACTTCGATATATAAAATAGGATCCATCCTAAACCTCTTCCTTACAAAAACGCTGACCTTGAGAACATCAATTTACTCAATAAAAAGCCGGATAAATCAGCACACTCTCATTAGTTAATACTAGCAAACAACAAACCATTAACAGTTAATTAACACTAATGCGCTGTAAAGTAAACCGATAGGCTGTGACTGCATTCAGTTATATCTATCGTCACAAAATACATTCAATGAATGTGTCATAATGTTGAAATTACTGGTTAAATTTCAAGGAATGTCATGACTGCAACGAACTATCTCAACCAATTGAATCAAAAGTATCTTGCGACTCATAAAGCGAAAGAAGACTTCTTTTGGGATACATATATGGGTATCAGTGACGACCACGATGGTTCGACACTCGCACAGACTCAGTGGACGGAATTTCTAAGCTCTGCCGAACAGATTACTGCTATCGAAACGCAACTCGCTGCTATTGATGAAATTCAAGATCCTCTCGAAAAAGAGAGTACACTAACAGGCTTGAATGGTTGGTTAGCGACCTTTAGATCTCACGCTATTGAGTCTGAGCAGTCTCAGAAGCTCAAAACCGATCTCATAAAGTTTGAGGCTGAACTGTTTGAGAAAAAGCAGAATCATGTGATGACTTACGTAAATGAAACAGGCGATGAAACGGAAGGGTCACTGCCTGTTTTAGGTTCAGCCGTTAGAAGTAATGGTAATGAACAAGTTAGGCTTTCTGCACATCAAGCATTATTAGATTTAGAGCAATGGCTGCTGGTTAACGGCTTTATTGAGCTGATCAAAAAACGTAACCAATTTGCTCAATCACTGGGGTTTAAAACCTTCTTTGATTACTCGGTGGTAAAAACCGAACAGATGACGACAGAACAACTGTTTACGATTCTGGATGACTTCGAAGCACGCACGCGTGATAGCCATCAGCAAAGCCTAGCCAATTTGGCAGAGCAGAAAGGCGAGAATGCACTTCAAGCCCATAACTTTACCTACTCTTTTGCAGGTGACGTTATGAATGATCTTGATCCTTATGTTCCGTTCTCAAAGTCACTTCGACGCTGGATTGAATCTTTTGGTCGCCTCAACATCGAATACTCTCAAGCGACATTAAAATTGGATCTGCTTGATCGTAAAGGTAAGTACCCTAATGGCTTCTGCCATGGCCCTATCCCTTCTTTCTATGACCAAGATGCTTGGGTTGCGGCTCAAGTTAACTTCACGAGCAACGCAAAGCCCGACCAAATCGGCAGTGGCTATGATGGGATTAACACACTATTTCACGAAGGTGGTCACGCGGCGCATTTTGCTAATGTAAAAATGAACGCCCCTTGTTTCTCTCAAGAGTTTGCGCCGACTTCGATGGCTTATGCTGAAACACAATCCATGTTCTGCGACAGCTTGTTAAATGACGCTGACTGGCTAAAACAGTACGCTCTAAATGCGGACGGGCAACCTGTGCCAGATGATCTAATTAAAGCCATCATCGACAATAAACAGCCCTTCCGAGCTTACCAAGAACGCAGCATTCTTGTGGTTCCATATTTCGAGCGAGCCCTGTACGAATTAGCTGATGAAGACCTCACGCCTGAAAAAATCACGGCACTTGCTCGTAGCAGTGAAAAGGCAATTCTTGGATTGTCTTGCAGCCCTCGTCCACTGATGGCGATCCCTCACTTATTGTCTGATGAAGCATCTTGCTCATACCAAGGTTATCTATTGGCTCATATGGCGGTGTATCAAACACGAGCTTATTTCACCGACAAGTTTGGTTACTTAACAGATAACCCAGAGATCGGGCCTTTGTTGGCGAAACACTATTGGCATAAAGGCAATAGCGTGAACCATAACGGTACAATCGAAAGCCTGACTGGGGAAGGTTTTAATGCCAAATATCTCGCTGACGAGTGTAACTTATCGCCAGAGGAGGCTTGGGCGATTGAGGAGCAAAAAATCAAACAGCTGTCGACAAGAGAACGTGCACCAGTCGCGGATTTGAATGCGAAGGTATCGATCGTTGATGGAGCAACTGAATTAGCGAATAATGCAAAGTCGAATGACCAAATGTGTGATGATTTTGAGCACTTTATTATTGAGCAATACGGTCGATAGATTGAGTTTTAATGCTAATGAAAAAGGCAAAAATGAGTAGTGACATAACTCATTTTTGCCCCAAAACCTGTTAGATCAAATACACTACACAATTCTGAGAGCGTGCGTTTTCCCTACAAAACCTAATATTAAGCTTGAATGTCGTTCGAGTTGTCGGAGGACAATATAGTTTGTTGGATTCCAATAAAGTCTGATCATTTTCAATAAAAGTTATCACTTTTCCTCTGCTATTTCATTCCGCAGAGGTTATATGAACCGACGATAGCAAACACGCTTTTACCTACTATGAGTTTTACTTGATTACGTTCTCAATGTAAGAACAAACTATTTCGTGTGCTTTTGCTAGTATTGATCTAACCGATCAGTTCATAATTCATTTACTTACAATTAATTACCTACTAAATCTGACTTATTGCGCTCATATTTAAGATCATGAGCGCTGTCAAAATTAGGCAACCCGTTAGCACGTTTTTATGAGTACTCGATGACTAGGATTGGTCATCGAGTACTTAAGACCGTTAATTATATGAGTCATGCTTGTAACGAAGCGTCATATACTTATCTTCGTATGAAAGGTTAACGGAAATGTCAGTTTGTTGAGATCTGAAATCAACACTCCTTGTTCGGTATTTGTTATACGGAATGTCCATTCCGGTCTCTTTGTAGTTTTTTCTTGCAACAAAATTTCGAACATCTTGGAAGACGGACTCACTTTGGGTTTTAAACGAGGTCTCGATTAAAACCAATTTATCTTCACACTTGCCTTCCCCATATTCTAGGAAAGCAAATCTAACTTTATCGATTTTTGGAAGGGAGAGGTTATTACCCTTTATGTACCTCTGCTCTTTGATAAAAATCGGATTTTTGCCATTGTTATTAAAGCTGTAAAAAGGAGAACTAGATGATAAATAATCTCTCGAGTTTGTTAGCTCACAGCTACTGCTTATTCCCATCCTTAGTCCGTAAAGCTCAACTGGTTTTTTGTTGGTGCACAGTTTTAAGTTATCAGGGTTACCTGAGCAAAACACAAAACGGTCAGACTTAAGAGCGTCAATGAAGTCAGCTTTAGCACCACTCTTTATACTTTCAGAAATATCCGATACTTGAGTGCTAAGATTGTCCTTTGCATTAAATGATATGAATGGATAGCTTTTCCTGCTTAAGCTGTAGAAATCAACCTCCGATTCTAGTTCTAAGTCAGGGTTGGCATCGCTCACAAGGCGATAAATTTGTCTGTATTTTGTTGCGAGTTGATGTAGTTCTTGCATTTCAGGCGTGTATATTTCTAACGCCTTTTTGTATTCAAGTTGCAGTTGCCTTGGTAAGTTACCAAGATTTACAACTTTATCCTCATCAGTGAAGTTATATTGAAACGCATAAATTCCGTCAGTATCGTCTCGGAGCACTCTTAACTTAATTTTCCAGCCATCATCACTGTAAAGATCATAGTAATAATTTCGAGCAGTATTGATGCTTGGGTATTGTTGAGCAACATTAAAGGCAGCAAGGGAAAGAGCGCTATTCACAAGGTAATTGTCGTAACTATCTCCAATTACAGGCTTGAAGCTGCGGTCGATCACTACAGGTTCAGATGGAACAGTTGAACTAGAAGATGTGACGGATGATGAGCATCCTGATAACGCCAATAGCAACGTAATTGCTATTTGTTTTTTTATGATGGAGAGTGACATGATGATGTTTCCGATTTGATTAATTACCCATAACTTGCGCAATGGTCTTTCCAACCGTTGTGAAATGAATATCCACTTAACATCTAGTGTTGAGAGCGCAGGTATTGGTTGATCCATTTAGAAATTTGATTGAGATTATTATGTAACCTGGTTTTTATGTCTACAGAATTAGTCACAATTCGATAATAAACAGAACCCATTAAATCGTTAATTTATAAGTGGTTATAAGTCTACTAGCAGTTAACAGCGAGAATTGGATGCCAAGGCACTGTGAACTTTTTACCTGGAACGAGTATTTATTGAAGGGCGCCACCTCTAACGGTAGGTTGTATGAGCAGTACTACCGATAGCGGATATAAAGTTAACGATTTGTCGTCCTTTAATTTATTCATGAATTGCTAATTTAGCAAAATCACTGACTCAGAAATGTCCATCAACGTGCTGGCGAGACCTAACTAGAACAGGTTTGCCCCTTTTCTTTTCAGCGCGAAAGTTTACTCACAATCTGTGATTCTACGTTTGCCTTACCTTTAGTTATCCGAAGGAGTGTCGAAGTAAGCTTTTTAAGAATTATGCGTCATTTTGCAATTAAATGCCTAATATCTATCTATAACCCATTGATTATATGTTTTAACTATGATTTAAAGGGCTACATGATAGGAGTATGAAAAGCGGCTAAAAGCCGTATAAAAAGCGTTATGTCACAAGAGGAAATAATAAAGTATGTTGGCTAAAAATCTTATTATCTCAGCAATGGAAGATACTGATACCTTCTTCTATGATGAAGTTGAGCTTACTATGAAGTATGAATTAGATTGTAGTGACCTAGGAATAGCAGCTGTTCGTAGTGATGGCAATCAAGCGCGAATATACTTTTCTAATGATTTATGTAATTTTGAAATTGATAACGTAGAACGGCTTCTGTTCGTTTTATTTATCGTTTCACATGAAATCGCACATTTTATTAGCTTTCACCACATGCATAATGACAAAGAAAAATTAGATAGTGTATCTATTGAATCTCGTGCTGATTTTTTTGGCGCACAAATAGCTTTAACACTGATGACTTTTGGTAAAAGTATCCATGGTTTACTGAAAAAATATAATCTAAATAATGAAATAGAACCTAAAACTATAATCAATGCTATTTTTTCTCTAAATGATCAAGTGCTTGTTAATAATACAAGTTTACGTTACCCGACAAGCCAATATCGAGTGCTCTCAATGTTAGCAGCGTGTATAGCTTTCTTTTCAGTGTACTCAACTGAGAATGAACAAAAGTTTGATATATGGTTCCTTGCAGAGTTAAGCAAAAGTGAAAATCTAGCGAGACTTCCGTTGATTGATGATCATGAAGATACAATAAATACTATTAGTTTGCGTTTAGAAGAGATTCATAAAAAACTTCAGTGGGGAAATCCAGTTAGTGTTGGAGGTATAAAATTTGAATATGCACCATATCTGACAACCAATTACATACTACCCGATGAATTTATCTCTAAACAAAAAAAATATGGTAAAGAGCGATTTTCCCAGCTTTTTAATGAGGCATTCGGTATTAACTTCGAGAAGTGACATACAAGTTGTTCAACAGGGACAAAAAACGCGTGCTATTTTCCGCTTCGCTACAAAGTATGGCACACTAAGTTTTTTAGGCGTTAGGTGAATAAGGAAAGTTCGTGAAAGGTACGGGATATAAAATTCTAAGTAAACTTGAAAAATCGGGTGAGTTAACATTAGCTGAAATAGCCGAGTTAATTCCCAAAACGCATAATGATCATAAGGATTTTTATGTGTTTGCATCTCTTGTTTCTAGTGGGCTGGTCGACGATTTTTATCAAGTGAATGAAAACGGCAGTAAAACTATGCAAAAAGAACAGATTTTGGCTAGGAAGTTCTTCGCCTGTAGCACTGCTACGACTAAAGCTGAGTATGAAAACCTTAGTTGGTCGGCTCCCAGTTCTTCTTTGAAAGACCAACCATTTGCACTGTCGGGCAAAGGAAGTTTGTTGTTGTCAGAGGCTCGCACCAAAAGAAGTGACCGTATTTTTACTCTAATTTCAGGTATGTTGGTAGGAACCTTGGTCGCTTTAATTGGAGCATTTGTTCGCAGTAGCTTTGGGTAATCGCCATACAAGCGTTTAAGGTTTAAAGATACTTTATCTAATCTTAGATAAATGCGTTAGAGTCATTAATCTAACGCATTTATGTCCGTGCGACCTG
>NZ_JBFRTN010000079.1:0-51544 GCF_041474095.1 Vibrio sp. 10N.222.54.A3 | reverse complement strand
CTTAAGATCCTGTCTATGATGATGACTATGCTATCTAATGTGAATAGACATTCATCGCTTGTTTAAGGTCTCGTATTACATCTTGACGTAGTTTTAATGGCTCTAAAATTTCCACACAATCTGCGTTGTGAATGAGCCAATGTTTAAAATCTAAGCTATCTCTAGCCCTTGCTCTGACAATGTAGTGGCTTTTCGATGTTTCTTCTATTTCCTGGCATTCACTCAGTTTAAATTCATTTACAAACTTGCTGTTACCTTCAGAATCTCTCATCATTTTAAGTAATACTTCGAACGTTTCACCGCCGTTAACCCATTTACCCTTTGTCGTCGATAGATAAGCGTGGAGGCAAAATTCAGACTTGTTACCCATTGAAAAACTTTGATTTGAGCGTATTTCAATGTTGTTTATCTTGTGCATCGTATAGGTACGCATTTCTCCAGACATGGAGCTACCGTTAGAGCTTCTTTTGTAACGCTCTCGAGCTACAAGATAAAATACTTTTTGATAGACAAACGAAGCGTATGGATCAACCTCACAGCGATGGTTGTTGTAATCAAATGAGAGTACTTGTCTATTTTCAAGTGCACTTTCTATGTCATAAAGCACGGATTGTTCAACCTGTGGCGCTACAAAGTCGTAGCAACTTACTTGAATTTTGAATGGTGCGCTATTTAGCGTTGTTTTTGCTCTTGAAATAAGCCTTAGGGCGTCGTTGAGTTTCGCTCCTGCTGACGGCAAAAGCCGTTCTCGCAATTGATTGCCAATACTACCTAACATTGAGATTGAATCACTTAATCCAGGGTTTACATCAAAATCAACGCCTTCTTTTACTTTATAACGAGCTTTCGATGCAGTCCCGTCACGTACTAATAACTCCGAATGCCCGACCGGACCAGAACCTTGGACTCCATGGTATTTATATACGGAGTCTAATATGCGCTCTGCCCACTTTTGTTGAGCCTCTTGTGAGGTGTCTCCACGGTAATAAAAAGGCTCTTTTCGAACATCATCAAGATACTCTTTAGGTGTGAGCCCCTGCTCCTTTGTTGAAAGTAAAGTGAGGCAGTGTAAATAGCAATAGAAGTCACCAAATGCTTTTGTAGACATGCTTTCTCTTATCTTTGATTCATGATGTGCCGTATTTAACCACAAATTTATTTTGGAGATTCGCAGGAAGTCACATTTTTTTTGTGGATACTATTGTAATTGATTTCTTTTTCACCAATTACAGAGGGTGTTTTGTAACTATTTGTTTTTAGGTTGAATTTTGAACAAAATTGCAAGGTGGAGCTTACATTAAGTGATGTTAATTCCAATAATGGTGGCTTTATATAATTGAGAGGGGAGTGGTTTGTGATTTTGAAGTGTTTTTAATCAGTTAGCACACTATTTTCTTGCTATCGGCTCGTTATCGTTTGTGCTCAATATTGAGGGGAATACCATTGAGCAAGTAAGGTTAGAATGAGTCGATCACTCAGCAAAAATATCATTGAACCAAGCTTCTAATTGCTCGCGTTTATCTTGGGGGCCATTGATTACCACTAATCCATTCAGTGTAGCTTGATCCCAAGAGATCGTTCCGTTGGCCAATGCATCGAACACGTCGAGCTCTGTAATAAGCAATAAATCGTTCTCTGTCGGCAAAGTGTCTCTTCCTGAAATGTTCACGCCTTTTTCAATGCTGATTTGGCTGTAGTGACCTTTAATCGCTTCAAATAAGTTGAATTCAATCTTACTCGGATGCGCCTTTGCGAGTGCTGACTTTATCGAAAACAGTTTGAAATGATCCGGTTTATCTAGGTTTCCGAACTCGTCATCTTGCCTTGCTGTGATGACATTGCCAAATACCTCCAGTGAACCGGGCTCTGTCACTAAACTAAATCCGGTTTCTTGGTGTAATCCGCAAGCTAATACCAGAGAAGAACTGAGTGAAAGCAAAAGAACAAAACGTTTTAGCATGTGTGAACCTTAAAAGAAGCAGGGCAGTTTCCTTACTCCAACAATAGACCTAGATCGTTGAGTTAAGGTTGCGAACTGTACCAATAAATAAACGATAAAGGGACCACAATGGGTCCCTAAGTTATCGACTCGCCATCCTTAGCAGCCTTTGATTATTAGCGAACGATGAGCATGATCTCTTCTGGAGTCATTGGCTTATCGAAGTAGCTCATGAATTGACCGAAGCCTTTGATGTCGCCATTCGAGAACTTGAATGCACCAGACTGTAGGTTGGTACCAATCACTTGTTGAGCGTTTGGACCTGCAATCAAGATTTGGTTCAATACTGCACGAGTGGTGTCGATTTGAACGTCTGCGCCTTTCACTGCTTCTTCGTGTAACTGAGCAATACCGTTGCGAATTTCGATAGTGAATGCTTCGTTCGTATCAGAGAAGTTGTACGTTAGCATCATGTTCACGTCTAACGAGTTTTCTGCGATAAGCGTTGAAGTCATCATGTCGAAGATCTGCTTGCTTGGTAGTGCAGTAAGAACGTCAACAGAAGCGAAGCTGATCATGTTAGAGAAGTCACGTTTGTTCTCTAGTTCAGCCGCCGCGTTGAGCGCCCAGTTACGCCAGTTGATGTTCACTTGGTCTGCAGCCCATGCTTTGTAAGCTTGTGCTTTCATCTCACGAGCTTCCATATCTTGCTTGTTTACCGTGATTGGGTAAGAAAGAATTTCTGCTGCAAATGTGTAGTTCTCAGCCTTAATTGCTGCTTGTGCAGTCGTAAGGATGTTGTCACGACCGCCCATGATCTCTACGAATGCTTTAGCGCGTTGCTCGTAAGCCATTGGCTCTAGCTGCCATGGATCCGCTTCGAAGAAACCGTTGTAACCTACGTAAATCTGACGCACGGCGTGTGCAACAGTACCGTAGTGTTCACCTAACCAAGGGTGTTCTGCAAGGTGCTTAGGAAGTTTAACTACTTCAACTAGCTCGTCTGGCGTCATACCTTTGTTCATGTAACGGATAGTTTGATCATGAGTGTATTGAATCGCATCACGGTAAGCCGTTAGTACGTCAGCTACTGCTTCTTTACCTTCAACAGGACGACCGTGAGAGTTAATCATGATCTCAGTGTCGAACTTACGCATTACGTCGATGCCCTTGAACCACATTGATGGGTCACGGAATTTAGTACCACGGATGGTGTGAAGGTTAGGGAAGTTCTCACCTTGAAGTACTTCAGTCGCGTGCAGGATTTTCTGGTCTGGGAAGTAAACCACTAACTCATCTTTAGTTTCAGATGGCACGTTCTCGATGTGCATTTTCACGCCAGAAATTTCGATTTCGATGTGGCTTTGGCTTGGTACAAGCAGGTTTGGTTCGATGAACGAGATAGCACCTTGCATGAAGCGTGGACCAAGGCCGTCGTTTACTGTGCCGTGCTCGCCTTCTTCTACGTGCTTAGCACCTGTGTAAGAAGTACGGTGACCAAATAGAGTACCTAGGTTTGAAGACCAGTTAGCCACTGCAGCGGTTAGGCCTTCTTCAGCGATGATTTTTACTTCACCTGATGCCACTTCTTCGTCAGTCACCCACGCACGCACACCAGAGATGTGGTCGATGTGGTTGTGAGAATAAATGATTGCTTTAACCGGCTTGTCGGTGATTTGACGGAACTGTTCTTTAACCGATTGAGCCATTTCTACCGACTCGCCTGGATCAACAATGATGATGCCGTCCGTACCTTCAATCATGACGGGTGTATCTAGACCGAAACCGTAACCAAGATATACGTTGTCATCTACTTTGATGATTGCTTGGTCCATTTTACGACCATGCTTGGTGAGGATTGGGTGAACATGGTCAGACTCAGCAGTGTAAGCTAGAGAATCGCCTGTTTTAGAAACAACTTGAATACGTTCGCCTTTTCCCCAGAACATGTTTGATTTGTGTTCGAATAGAACCTCGCTCTTGTAGCGAGCATCAAGATCAATGTTTTGGTATTGCGCAGCATTTGCCGTCTGAAGTTCTTGGCCGACTTTCGATGTCGCTTCTACAGTTGGCGTTGCAGATGCAAAACCAGAAGCAAGTAGAGTGCTCGCAATAGCAACAGGAAGCGCCATTTTTTTGAATGTATTAGTCATGGTAGTGACCTTATATTTGGATACAGGAATTGGATTTCTTGAGCCAAATGATAGAGGTGGGGGAGGTCGCTATCTACGCGCTAATAATATTTCAATCTATCGTTTTTTCGATGATTTGTTTGATAAACGATTGTATTGGCGATTAATTTTGATCTAAATCAATTAGTAAATGAGCTTGCAACAGATACAAAAATGCCCTGAAATTCAGGGCATTTGTTTTACAATTAGTCGCTAGTTCATGAGTGGCTGTGATACGAGTGAATAACAGCCAAATCATTGAATATTTAATTGCTTATCAAGAGCTAATCGTTTACCAAGAGCTTAATCGTTTACCAAGCACCTAGGTATGACTTGTAAGATTGTAGGCGAACTGTTGCTGCGCCGATTACATCAATGAAGCCCCAGAACGGATGTGGTTTCTCTGCCGAGATCCAAGCCGCGCCAGTTGAACCAATAGGGATGTTGTAACCTTCTGGTTCAATGATCTCAAGTACGATAGTACGACCTAAACCATTGCCGTTTCTTACCACGTGTTGACCGACGCTTTGTGGCCCCTGAAGTGGAGAAATACTCGACTCACCGGTACCGGCATTAAAGCTGTGTACTTTTGCTCGGAACACGTGGCCTGGGTATGCATCAACGAAGAACTCAGCGAAGTCTCCTACTTGAACATAGCCATAAGTTTGGTCTGAAATACGCATCTCAAGAAACTTTTTGCTGGTGTTGTAGAGGTGCATGTTACCCATGACAGAACCTTCAGCAATATTCACTATCGATACCTGACCGTCAAACTCAGCTTTAATGGTTTTCTTCTCTTGCGCCCAATTTACTTTTTGTAGATCGGCTTTTAGCGACACAAGTTCAGCGTGCAGTACTCGAAGATCTGAGTCGTACTTTTCTACGTCACGCATATTGAAGATTTCAGGTGACGTTTCAGCACGCTCTAAATCGCGAACCATCTGCTTGATTTGTTCTTCTTTCTGAACAATTGAAGATTCGATCTTGGCTTTATCTGCGGCAGAATTGATGTCGACGAGTGTGTAAATTACGTCGCCTTCTTTAACCATTTGGTTGTGTTCAACAAGCACTTGGTCGATCTGCTGGCCAAAGATCGGTGACATTACCGCGTGTGGTGCTTTCACTGTGGTTGAGTTGGTTAGATCAACGGGTGCCCACAAGCGAGAGATAACCGCTAATACCGCAAGAATCGTTACGCCGCCAATGGCAGCCCATGTGTAGTTCTTGAAGTTCTTCTTAAGTGCGCCTGTCGCAAACAGTGACCATACAATTAGGATGTATGGAATCATCATCTCTTTCATTATGCGACCTCTTTTTCTGTAGCGGATGGTGTTGTTGGAGTCTTTTCTTCTGAAGCCTGTTCTTTTGAAGATTGCTCTACTGAAGACGGCTCTGTTACCGGTTGTTCAGGTGATACGTGGACTGCGGCTGTCTCTGTATTGGTCGCGTCTTGTTTAGGCTGAACACCACGGCGAATCACATCACTCAGTGATTGACCAATATGTTTCCAGTTCGCCAATGCGATAACCAATGCGATAACCCAGAATGTTTTGCTGATGAAGAGTCCGCAAAGTGACAGTGCAAACACGATTTGAACGTGAGCGCTTTTGTGCTCTTTTGCTTTATGCACACCCAGTTCATGCAACTGCCACATGCCGTAAACACCGGCTAAAACCACAGCAATGGTCACTGAGAACAAGTAACCAGAGAAGGACTCCATCTTGAAGAAGTTCATCATCATTTCATTGGGATGATTGTTGAATTGAGACATGTCGATGTCTTTAGAATGGATTGTGCCTAATGGTGCAAGAGCCAATGCTCCCGCAAACATCACTGCCATAAACAGGCAGAATTTAATCAAGACCATCACAACGGCCCAGATTTTCTGGAAAACGATTTTTATAAAGTTCATATCTCAACCTAAATTAGGAGAGAGAAAGTGCAGCCTTGGTACAAGACTTTTAGAAGACATCTGAAAGAGGTGTTGAACTCACGTAACCGTATAGACCTACTGAGTCAAAAGTACTAGATGACAATTAAAAATCGCTTTGACCACGTAGACAACGCATTCTCGCGAATAGAGTGTTAAAAACACCTGGCGAAATCATTCTTAAGTAACGTCTACCATTGATAGGTTCGTTTGCTGCATTGGGTTTTAAGGCCGTCTTCCGTGATGTGTGCAACACCATCATCTACACATTTTTAGGTTTTCTGTTTAGGTTAAGAATTGATTTGTTGGCGAAATAATAGGAAGTGTAACTGGTGCTATCTACGCATTATTGCGATATTGAATTATCGTAATTACGATGAATTGAGTGGTTGCTTAAACGTGAGGTGGGTTTATTTGAACAGGCTCAAACTCGGCTTATAAAATATGTCTATTTAATTACCCTGGATCATAGAAGTGGCTATAAAAGTATCAATAAGGCAGGACGGAAATATTGAATACTCCGACCAGTCTAGGGTGAGTTTGGGTGGATTAAGCGTTACTGGCACAGCGAAGAGATTTAGATTCCAATCTGGCGAATGTGGCAGCTATTCGAAAGAGTGAGTTGTTCTGACATTTTTGCTCTTTACCATATGATGCTTCCTTCTCAGTTTTGTTTTCTCAATGAGCATCCGTTGTTTCATTCTATCGCTTTTACGATAAGATAATTAAATCTATCGCCAAATGAGCACTGAATCATGAGTAATGACATTCCGAATTTTAACTTATTGGCTGTGTTTTCAGCGGTGATGGAGCAGGGCAGTTTGAGTAAGGCTGCCGATCATTTGAATACCAATCAATCGACGATCAGCACTGCGCTCGGCCGACTGAAAAATGAAATTGGCCAAGAGTTGTTTGTGCGCAGTGGGCGAGGGGTTGTGCCTACTGCTTACTCGCAAAGCTTGTATGAGCAAATCAAAGCGCCAATACACGAGCTCAACGGCGTGTTTCAAGGTATGGCTGGGTTTGATGAAGCGAGTACAGAGCGCAGGTTTGTGGCTTCGGTTCCCGAACATTTAAAGTGGATGTTGCTCGATCGATTTTCTCAGTTATCTAACCAAGGCTTATCTCTTGAGGTGTATGACCAACCAGATAGTGATGATCAAGTCCATGAGGATCTATTAACTCAGAAGTTTGATTTGATGATCGACATTGTGTTGCCTGAGCATTCAAGCATGATGAGCGAAAAGCTCTACGACAGTGAGTTTGTGATTGTTTGCCGAAATGGGCACCCTAGGATCAAAGGTGAGATCACCGAGGCGCAATATCTCAGTGAGCAACATGCGGTTTTAGCCAGAACACGTCGCCAAGTAAGAAGTTTGACTCACTACACTTCGTTAGACTTATCCTCGCGTAAAATTGTAATTCACGGCAGCTCTATGGCCAGTAACCTAATGCTGTGTAGCCAGACTGATTACATCACTGTTGTGCCGCTTTCTATGGCGAACCAGTATCAGGAACGTCTTGGGTTACAGTTGTTCAAACCGCCTTTCGATTATCAGCCTATCTCTCATTACCTCATTTGGTTGAAAAAACAGAACACCGATCCGGCACATAAGTGGTTGAGAGAGCAGATCATCAATACGACTAATGACATGTCTAAATCACTAAACAGTTGGCGCTCCGCTTTCTGATCGTCGCCCTATCTTTTGTTTGCCAAATATCTTCTTAACAAATCACTTGTATTAAGTGAGTTATAATAAAAAATTATCACAATGAGAATTTATGATAATTTCATTTATTTGCTGTCAGCTCGTATATTAACCCTAACAAAGAAGTGGGTAACCTCCACTCACGATTATATCGGCTCAGGTTGCTGGGCTAAAAAGGGCGAAATATGAAATTCCTACACACAATGATCCGAGTTACTGATTTAGACAAGTCTATCGAGTTCTACACCAAGGTATTGGGAATGAAGGAACTTGAACGCCACGAAAACAAAGAGTACCGCTACACATTGGTTTTTGTTGGCTATGAGCAAGGCGGCACGACTATCGAGCTAACGTACAACTGGGATACGAATGAGTACGAGATGGGCAGCGCGTTTGGTCATCTGGCATTGGGTGTAGAAGATATTTACGCAGCATGTGACAAAATCAAATCGCTAGGTGGCAACGTCACTCGCGAAGCGGGTCCAGTGAAAGGCGGCTCAACTCATATCGCTTTTATTACTGACCCAGACGGCTACCAAATCGAACTGATTCAACTAGGTTAATCGAGGATATAACAATGACAAACGCACTATTTCAACCAATTCAACTTGGTAATATCGAGCTTAAAAACCGTATTGTTATGCCACCGATGACGCGTTCTCGCGCAACGCAACCTGGTAATTCAGCAAACGATATGATGGCGGCTTACTACGCTCAGCGTGCTTCTGCAGGTTTGATTATTGCTGAAGGCACACAAATTTCACCTATGGGTCAAGGCTATGCTTGGACTCCGGGTATCTATTCTGATGAGCAGATCGCTGGTTGGAAAAAAGTGACTGATGCCGTACATGAAAAAGAGGGCGTTATCTTCGCTCAACTTTGGCATGTAGGCCGTGTAACACACCCAGACAACATTGGTGGTGAACAGCCAATCTCGTCTTCTGCACTTAAAGCACAAAACGTAAAGGTATTCATCGATAACGGTACTGATGAACCGGGCTTTGTTGATGTGGTTGAACCTCGTGAAATGACGAAACAAGACATCAAAGAGGTGGTTGAACAGTATCGCCAAGCGGCTTTGAATGCGGTTGAAGCAGGCTTTGATGGTATCGAACTTCACGCAGCGAATGGTTACTTAATCAACCAATTCATCGATTCTGAAGCAAACAACCGCACTGACGAATACGGTGGTTCAATTGAAAACCGTTTACGTTTCCTAGGCGAAGTGGTTGAAGCTATGGTTGAAGCGATTGGTGCTGACCGTGTTGGTGTACGCCTTGCTCCGTTCACATCGTTGAATGGTACGGTTGACGCTACACCAGTAGAGACTTACACAGCGGCGGCAGCACTACTTAACCTATACAAAATTGTTTACCTACACATTGCAGAAGTTGATTGGGACGATGCACCTGAAACGCCAAAAGCATTTAAAGCAGCAGTTCGTGAAGCCTACGAGGGTGTCCTTATTTATGCGGGTAAATACGATAGCGAGCGTGGCGAAAAAGCCGTTGCTGAAGGCGTAACTGACATGGTTGGTTTTGGTCGTCCATTCGTTGCGAACCCAGATTTACCAGCTCGTATTCAAAATGGTTACCCACTTGCAGCGCACGATCCAAACACATTGTTCGGTGGTGCTGAAAAAGGTTTAACGGATTACCCAGAATACGCAGGCTAAAAACAGCTGCCTGAAGCGGAGTATTGAGATAGTATCTCGATCCTGTTGAATGTTTATAAAAAGCAACCTTGCAGAGTCGGGTTGCTTTTTTTGTTATTGGACTAAGTAAAATGATGAACGTGAAAGCGATGCGCGGAGAGCTTTACCTTCTATTTGCCACCCTGCTAGCTGGGGTTGGATGGATTGCATCTAAGCTGGTGGTATTGGAAATGCCTGGGCCAGTGTTCATTGGTGTGCGATTCCTCGTCGCGAGTCTTATTCTTCTGCCATTTTGTATTCACCATATTCGTAAGCTTTCGCTTAAGCAGATTCTGTCTCTTTGCGGCGTGGGTTTGTTGTTGTCTGCCTCATTGCAGGTATGGGTGTTTGCAGTTTCGGTGACTGAAAGCTTGTCGGAAGGGGCATTCATCATGAGCTTAGCCATGATCATTGCACCGTTTGTGTCTTGGATTTTGTTTCGAGTTAAGCCTAATCGCGCGTTTTGGGTGTCTTTCCCGATCGCGATTATTGGCATGCTGTTGCTGACTTTGGGTAACGGCTGGCATGTTGAGCAGAGTCAGATTTATTTCTTACTAGCATCGATGTTGTTGTCTGTTCACTTTGTGATGAACAAGCGTGTGATTACCAATATCAAGCCTATCGCATCAATCTGTGTGCAACTGTTTGTGGTGGGTGTGAGTGGTTTAGCCTTTGCTTCTATGACAGCTCAGCCGGAGTTCGAAATCACCAAAACCTTAGTCTTCTGGTTTATTGTCTCTGCGGTGATCGCAACGTCTATTCGTTACTTGCTACAAACGGTCGGTCAGCACTCCGTGAACATGGAAGTGGCGGCATTGATCATGATTCTTGAGCCTGTGTGGACGCTGCTGTTAAGTGTGAGTGTGCTTGGCGAAAGTGTAGAGATGCAGAAGCTGCTCGGTGGGGCGGTGATCATTGCTTCACTATTTTGCTATATCAAATGGTCGAGACGAAAATAAAACACTCGGCGCAAGGCCGAGTGTGGGTTGTTCTTCAAGTGCTTTTCTGAGCTTTGAATACAGGTGGTAAAGTCGAACCCTTACCACCATAGTCCTATCGCACAGCCTTCTTTTCTTTATGCCATCAATTCGAATGTACTAGGGGCGGGAAAGGACGTGAATGAATTAGTCGCGAATAGTGACTTTTGTAATCACAATATCTTCGCAAGGCACATCTTCGTGTCCCCAGCGAATGGTTGTTGGTGCTTTCGCAATTTTGTTTACCACATCCATACCTGCTGAAACCTTACCGAATACCGCGTAACCCCAGCCAGCATTGGTTGTTGAGGTGTGATCTAGGAAATCGTTGTCATCAAGGTTGATGAAGAACTGCGCCGTTGCAGAATGTGGTGCATCAGTCCGAGCCATTGCCACAGAACCAATCACATTCTTCAAACCACGGTTTGCTTCGTTGACGATTGGGGCGCGAGTTGGTTTTTCTGTCATGTCGATAGTGTGACCACCACCTTGAATCATGAAACCTTCAATAACACGGTGAAATGTCGTGCCTTCGTAGAAACCGTCTTGGCAGTATTTAAGGAAGTTTTTCGACGTTACTGGCGCTTTTTCAAGGTTCAGTTCAATCTCGATATCGCCAAAGTTGGTGGTGAAAGTAATCATAGGGCTACCTAAAGTTGAAGTTTTACTGAGTCGTAATGACGAAAGTGGGTTGCAGTATAGGGAAAATAACAGCGGATACCAGTGATGGTTTTATTGTGGTTGAATTCTCGTCAACCACCAAAATCACGCCTGATATTGTTTAAGGAACATCTCGACACTTGAAGTAATGAGCACTTGCTTGTGTGCAGCATCCGGTGACGGCACATGACCAATGATTTGCGGCCAAAACGCAAAAGACTTAAGCAGACCAATGAACTGCGTGGAGGCGAATTGTGGGTCTAGTTCTACTAAACGACCGTCTGCCAACGCGGCTTTAATCCAGGTTGTAAGTCCACTTTCTGCTTGGGAATATTTTTCCATCGCTTGATGCGCCAGTTCTGCGTTATGGAAATACTCTGAGAACAAAACGCGTGACAGGTCGATGAAGCCTTCAGACTCAAGTAACTCAAGCTCTTGATTGGCTATCGAGGAAAGCTGTTCTTCAAGTGGCAGTTCTGCTTGATATGGGAAATGCGTTGCGGCCAGAGTTTTGCTCCAAATGCTGTCTAGAATCTCATCTAAAAGCAGTTCTTTGCTGGCAAAGTGATTGTATACGGTGCGCTTTGATACTTCTGCGCGACTCGATATTTTATCCATGCTGGTGGCCTTGTAGCCATGCTCAGTAAACTCTGCGATAGCAGCGGCAACGATCGATTCACGTTTTCTTTGGCTCAGCGTTTTTTTTACAGTCATCGGGATACTACTCAATATGTCGCGGTTAGCATTACATACGCTAATTTTACACCAGTAAGTTTACTTTTAGAACACCAATCCGCGTATTGGTAATTCGGTCGAGAGCAACTGAATCGCTTTGCAATGCACGGTGGGTATCATAGAATCGAAAGTGTATTCGAATTTTATTGATATCAACGGAAGAGAATAAACAATCAATGAGTAGTATTTTAGAGTGTATTCGTACAGTTGGACGAGGAGAAAGAGGGCGTAAGCCTTTATCGTTCGAACAAGCCTACCGCATCATGGATGAGTATTTAAGCGGAGAAGTCGGTGACGACCAAATGGCTATGCTACTGATGTTGATTCGTGTGCAGAATGAAACCAATGAAGAGATCGCTGGCTTTGTAAAAGCGTTTCAATCTCGAGTGCCAGATTTAGGCGCTGATATTGATTGGCCGTGTTATGCAGGTAAGCGTAACGATAACGCCAGTGGCAAGCCTTGGAACTTGTTGGCGGCAAAAATCTTAGCTGACAATGGCTATAAAGTGTTAATGCATGGCTATATGGATAAGCCGAGCGGTAGGACGCACGTTGAAAGCCATTTGCAAGATGTCGGTGTGCAAAGTGCTGAGAGCCCTGAACATGCTAAGTCGATTCTTGAACAAGACGGCATTGCTTATTTACCGCTAGCTAACTTTGCGCCCGAAGCACAAACCATGATTGGTTGGAAACACCGCTACGGTTTGAGAACACCAATTAACACGGTAGTTCGAGCATTGAATCCTGGTGGTGGCCGTTTAGGTCTGCGTGGCAGTTTCCATCCTGGCTTTCCACAACTTCATGCGGAAGTTGAGCATGTTATCGGAAATAAATCCCACTCGGTGATTTCATTCAAAGGGATGAACGGTGAGTCGGAATATAATCCTAAAGTTAGCCAAACGGTATGGATGAGCTCTCCTGACAAAGTCGAATCGTTCTACTGGGAAGAGATGATGAACCTAGAGCTGCCACTTCCTAGTCAATGTGTACTTGGCACATCGGCTGAAGATATGGCGCTAATGGCGAATACCGTTGTCGACAGCATGACAGCCATTCTCTTTGCAGAAACGCACGATAAAACTGAGGCATACCAGAAAGCGGTGCGCCTGTGGCATGAGTATTGTGCGCGTTAGATGGTGGTTTGTAATCAATGAGAGAAGGTCAGCGAGCGCTGGCCTTTTTATACTTGATTTCTAGCAAGGGCTTTTCGTGAACGCCCAAACAATAAAGCTACTTCACTCGCATCAAGCGATGCATTTTGTCTTCGAACTGAATCTCAATCACCTGTGAGATTTTCATCTTATCAACACGATCAAGCATTCTCGCTTGGTAATCACGTTTTTTCATCCACTCTAGCGGTTCTTTAAAGCCATCTTCATTAATCACAAACGACTGATCGGTAATAGAGTCTTCAAAGATATGAACCACCCAAATGCGTGATTGGAAATCCAATAACTCACTAAAGTAGCTTTTTAACTTAGATAAGGAATTCGCTAGATACGTTTTAGGTGGGGTTTGGGAAGACATAGTAAACCGTATTTGGACAATGAAAATCGGCAAGGGCGCCGTCTGATCATTATAGCCTTTACCCGTTAGGCTTGTCAGGTCGAATTCGGCAGCCATTCACGGCTATTGCGCTTGCTAATGCTACTATGGCTGCCAGTTAGAGATTAACCAAATCAGTGTCGGATTCACTATTTAACGAATAGGCCGAAGTCGATCTCTTGTTCTCTTTGATATTTCACCAGCTTCACTTTTAGGTCGTGTTTTGCTGCTAAATCAATGGCTAAGCATGACATGCGTTTTATCTCATCAACGCAGCTTGATATCAGCGGTTTTTCTTGATTATCGATAGTGGCGATGAGTGTGTTTTCTGTGCCGTCGTTACCTGCGTAAATATACGCGTACATGTTGTTGTCGTGTTGCATAAACTTCATAAAAAGGGATTTCTAATTATTAGTGAGGTGAAGATTACAGGGTTTATTTACGCAGGCTAGCTCGGCTAAGTAAGGTTAAGCAAGGGAAAGTAAGGCTTTGTAAGGGCTCTTTTTTTTCTTTTTTCTGGCGTTCGAAAACGTGCTCAACCCTTTGTTTGTCTCATTTTTTTGTATTGTTAGGTTTTGCCTATCAATAAAATTGTTGAAATCCATTTAGTAAAATCAAGATTTTAGACAACAATTAACTTAACAAGATAGAAAATATATGACGCAAAGTATTTAGGGAGAACGCAATGCATTCTATTAAAGTGAAAGATTACATGACGCAGCAGGTTGTGACATTTACTCCTGATATGCCGTTAAGTCTAGCGTTAGACAAAGTGATGCGTAGTCACCACATGGGTGGACCCGTAATCGACGATAATGAACAAGTGATTGGCTTCCTTTCAGAGCAGGATTTACTCGAGAAACTTGTGAAGGTCAGTTACTTCTGCCAAGACACACACCTTGTGGGTGACTGCATGTACCAAGAAGTGCTGTCGGTGTCCCCTGACTTATCCATTATTGAATTGGCGGACATGATGCAGGTTGGAAAACCTAAAGCATACCCTGTGATCGATAATCGAAAACTGGTGGGTATTATCACCAGAACCGATGTTTTGAGAGCAATCGGCAAGAACTTGGAAGAATGCTTCAAACATCAGGTATAGTAGCGTGTTAAGAACGATTATTTTTCTCAATACCCTCAATTGAAAAAAGGCGCACTAGCGCCTTTTTTCTGTATAGCGCTTTTCTTGGTCGATCCTCTCTTTGTGGATCCCGAGCCTGTTGAACAGCTAATTGGACTTTAGCTCTTGGGTATTCCAACTTTTGGAGGTTTCATGTCAAATCAAACGGCAAAGTTTGTTGAAGGTTCAACGATGCGCCACATATTGGTGATGTCGGGGGCTGGCTCTGTCGGTTTGATGGCGTTATTTGTGGTCGATCTGCTCGACATGCTGTTTATCAGTATGCTCGGACAGGTTGAATTGGCTGCTGCGGTAGGCTTTGCAGGTACGCTGACTTTCTTTTCTACCTCCGTTTCTATCGGTACTTCCATTGCCATGGGCGCATTAGTGTCCAAAGCCATCGGCTCCAAGAATCACGAGCACGCTCGAAACCTAAGCACCAGTATCATGCTGACTGCGTTTGTTATCAGTTCAACCATAACTGCAATCATGTTCGCTTATATTCCAGAGCTGCTAGCCGCGATAGGCGCCAAAGGCATTGCAGCCGAACGCGCTCAAGCTTACCTACAGATTTTGCTACCTAGTGGTCCATTTTTGGCGTTAGCGATGGCAGCGGGTGCGGGCTTAAGAGCGGCAGGTGATGCTAAGCGTTCGATGTGGGCAACTTTGTCTGGCGGCATTGTTAACGCGATTCTCGATCCTCTGTTTATTTTTGGTTTTGGTTGGAACATCGAAGGGGCGGCTATCGCTTCGGTTGTCGCTCGTTTCTCGGTGCTATTCTTTTCGCTTTATCCTCTTATTCGCAGCCATCAGCTGGTAGCTCCGCCTTCTTTTGTGCAATGGCGCATTAATATTCGACCAATATTGGCGATTGCGCTGCCTGCGATTATCACCAATACCGCAACGCCTATCGGTAATGCGATTGTAACAACGGGTATCGCACAATATGGTGAGGATTTTGTCGCGGGCTTTGCCGTGATAGGTCGTCTGACGCCAGTTTGTTTTGCGGTTATCTTTGCCTTGTCTGGCGCTGTGGGGCCAATCATTGGTCAGAACTTTGGTGCTGAACGCATGGACCGAGTGAAGGAAACACTCAATAACTCATTGCTGGTTACTACGGCATACACTATCGCTGTTTGTATTCTGTTGTACTTCGTTCAAGGTTATGTCATTCAAGGTTTTAGTCTACAAGGTGATGCAGCAATCATTGTGGCAGCTTTCTGTACCTATGTGGCGTTAACCTTCACCTTTAACGGTGCGCTATTTGTTGCCAACACCTCTTTTAATAACTTAGGCAAACCGCTTTATTCGACAGCATTGAATTTGGGCAAAGCCACGTTAGGTACTCTGCCGTTCGTCTATCTAGGTTCGGAGTGGTATGGCGCTTTGGGTGTTCTTTATGGTCAAGCTTTGGGTAATGTTCTGTTCGGGATTTTAGGTATCTTGGTGCTTCGACATCATATCGCTGAACTGATGCAAGGATCTCAAGTTGATCCAGTGGAAGACGATGTGTCGATTGTCAGCCTAAACACACAGCCATTCTGTTCACACGATGCGGTGCTTATTGATGATGTATCGGCGAACCGTGAAGAGTGTGCGGAGCTTAAATCTCAGTAAGCCATCGGCGCTGGCATAATATTTTTGTTTTCTTGAAAACTTCTTCTTGACCTTGGAGTAGCCTCCAAGGTTTATACTTTTGATGAACTTAAGGTTCTGTTGCTCGTGAGTTAGCAACAACCTCAAGGCTTTTGAGTATTAAGGAGATACATTATGTGCGCAAAACATGCAGCGTGCCGCTCAGCAAAAGTGGACGTTCAACCTCAAGCGGCAGGAGCAAGTTGCTCTAGCCCTAAAATTTCAAGCATCACAGCAGCAGGTACTTCATCTGGTTGTTGTAGCTCTTCTGCTACTTCGTCATCGTCTGGAGATGATTGTTGTAGTTCGTCGGACAGTGGAGAAGAAGACAGTCAGTCCTCAACTTTATCTCTCGACGCCAAATTTTCGAAAAGTTGGCTGGTTGCCGGAATGGACTGCCCAGCTTGTGCAAGAAAAATAGAAAACGCGATCAGCAATATTGACGGTGTTATTCAAGCGAAGGTTCTCTTTGCTACCGAAAAGCTGGTTGTGAAATTCGATAATCAAAGCCTTGCTGACACCATTGAACAGGTCTCTATCAAAACGGGTTTCCCTCTTACGGAAGTCGGTTCAAAGAAAGAAAAACAACAACCTGAGACTTTTTGGCAAGCTTATATCCAACCTAATTTACAGATTATCGCGATTGCAGCGGCAATGCTGTTTGCGGCGCTTCTGAAAAGTACCTCTCCTCAATTAAGCGAAGGCTTGTTTACGGTAACTTGTCTGCTTGGTTTATATCCGGTGGCGAAGAAAGCGGTTCAGCTGGCGCGTTCAGGTACACCGTTTGCTATTGAAACCTTAATGAGTGTTGCCGCGCTGGGTGCTTTGTACCTTGGCGAAACTGCGGAAGCAGCGATGGTTCTATTGTTGTTCTTGATTGGTGAGCGCTTAGAAGCGTTTGCTTCATCAAGAGCAAGAAGTGGCGTTCAAGCGCTAATGGCATTGGTACCAGAAAACGCGACTAAGATCATCAACGGCGAGCGTGTAGAAGTAGCAGTCAGTGAACTGGTTCCAGGTGATGTGATTGAAGTGGCCGCGGGCTCTCGTTTACCTGCTGACGGCCAATTGATTACAGACGCGGCAAGCTTTGATGAAAGTGCGTTAACCGGTGAATCTGTTCCTGTTGAACACATCGAAGGCAATAGCATCATGGCTGGCGCTGTGGTGGTCGATAAAGTGGTTCGTATCACCATCACTTCAAAACAGGGTGAGAACGCGATCGATCGCATTCTTCATCTGATTGAAGAAGCAGAGTCTCGTAAAGCACCACTAGAGCGATTCCTCGATAAGTTCAGCCGTTGGTACACACCGTTAATGATGGTAGTGGCTCTGTTGGTCATCATCACGCCACCATTGTTGTTTGCGCAGCCATGGGAAACATGGGTTTACCGTGGCCTAGCGCTATTGTTGATTGCTTGTCCGTGTGCCTTGGTTATCTCGACTCCTGCAGCGATTACCTCTGGCTTAGCAGCAGCAGCGAAACGTGGCGCGCTCATTAAAGGCGGCGCAGCGCTAGAGCAGCTTGGTAAAATCCAAACCATCGCCTTCGATAAGACAGGCACACTGACCGAAGGTAAGCCTCAGGTTACGGATATTCAACCTCTATCGGGGTGGCAACAAGACGCGATGCTGCGTGTGGTTGGGGCGATTGAAGTTGGCTCTACTCACCCGTTGGCGCAGTCACTTGTCGCTAAAGTAAAAGACCTGAATATTGAGATTCCTGAATCACACAACAAGAAAGCGTTGATTGGTAGTGGTGTTGAAGGGGATGTTGATGGTGTTAAGTATCAGGTTCTGTCACCGTCTAAAGTCACGTTCGAACTTGGTGCCGATGTGGTTTCTCAGGTAGAAGCATTAGAAGGTGAGGGCAAGACGGTTGTGGTTGCTCTTGAGGTTAAAGATCAAGAAGAATCAACAGAGCAAGCTACGACGGTGATTGGTCTGATTGCTTGGCAAGATACGTTACGCAGTGACGCTAAGCTTGCGATTGAACGACTTGATGAATTAGGTATTCAATCTATCATGTTGACCGGCGATAATCCGCGCAGTGCAGCAGCGATCAGTAGCAAGATTGGTATGCAGTACAAGGCAAGCCTATTGCCAAGCGACAAGGTATCTTACGTTGAGGAGTTATCTCAACAGTCGCACGTGGCGATGGTCGGTGATGGCATTAATGATGCACCAGCAATGAAAACGGCGAATGTCGGCATCGCAATGGGTGGTGGTACGGATGTCGCTTTGGAAACGGCGGATTCAGCACTGACTCATAACCGTTTAACTGAGCTGCCAGCGATGATTGAACTGTCGCAAGCGACCATGAACAACATCCGTCAAAACGTAGCCCTTGCGCTTGGTTTGAAGGTCGTATTCTTGGTGACAAGCTTGTTAGGTATTACCGGTTTGTGGGTGGCAGTTTTAGCGGATAGTGGTGCAACTGCATTGGTGACATTGAACGCATTGCGTCTGCTTCGATTTAAATCTAAAGCGGACTAAATCGAGCTCACCGACATAGAGCATTCTTAATATAAAAGCGCCTTTAGCGGTAATACGTTAAAGGCGCTTTTTGTCTCATTAGTATGCAACATAGGCGTGCGGATTGCTTATTTTTGTGATGCCAATCGGTTTTTTGTGAAACTTGAATTATTGTTGCGATCATTCATGTGACATGTGTCACTTCATTTTGTAATGAGCTTGGTTAGAGTGTGTTCGTACCCCACGAATTTACTATGAGCTTAAATAAGGGTAAAAAGCCCAATAAGCCAAAAGGAGCGAACTATGTCTCAAGCTGTTTTCCACTTAGGTGTTACTGAAGCAGATCTTAACGGTGCTACTCTTGCGATCATCCCTGGTGATCCTGCTCGTGTGCAAAAAATTGCAGAAGAGATGGAGAACCCAGTATTCCTTGCTAGTCACCGTGAATACACGCTTTACCGCGCAGAGCTAGACGGCAAACCAGTTGTTGTATGTTCAACAGGTATTGGTGGTCCATCGACTTCTATCGCAGTTGAAGAGCTTGCTCAACTTGGTGTTCGCACTTTCCTACGTGTTGGTACGACTGGTGCTATCCAACCTCACGTAAACGTGGGTGACATGATTGTTTCTACAGGTTCTGTTCGTCTAGACGGCGCTAGCCTACACTTTGCTCCTATGGAGTTCCCAGCAGTGGCTGACTTTGAAGTTGCAACAGCAATGAAAGCGGCAGTTGATGAATCAGGTGCAACAGTTCACATGGGCGTAACGGCATCAAGCGATACGTTCTACCCAGGTCAAGAGCGTTACGACACGTTCTCTGGTCGCGTTGTTAAGCGCTTCCAAGGCTCTATGCAAGAATGGCAAGACATGGGCGTTCTAAACTTCGAGATGGAATCTGCAACACTGCTAACTATGTGTGCAAGTTCTGGTCTGAAAGCAGGTTGTGTTGCTGGTGTAATCATCAACCGTACTCAAAAAGAGACGCCTGATCACGACACTCTAAAAGTAACAGAAGCACGTTCAATCAAAGTGGTTGTAGAAGCCGCTCGTAAAATGCTTTAAGTCTTAAAGTGCTCTGAGTTTTAGAGAGCATTAAGTCTTCAAGTGACATTAAATTTTGAAAATGGCCGCATCGTATGATGCGGCCATTTTTTGTGCCGTCTGAAAGTAATCAATAGAGAAAACAGACAACAAAAAAGGCGAGTGATTTAATCGTCATTCGCCTTTTTAACAATCTGCTTAAGAGCATTGAGCTCTCATGAGCTTATTGGTTTTTAGCACTCTAGATCTTCACTGCCACCCGCAGCTGTAAACCATGCCGTTAGGTGTGTTTTAAGATCTTTCAATTCGTCAGGGCCAATCAATGCAAGGCCAAGATCTTCAGCTCGTGTGATGTCGTTATGGCGAAGAGGGCGGAAGCTCACTAACATTGCACGTGCTTGTAGGCCACCTAGCAGGTCTCTAAGCGATTCCAGTTTGTACAAGGTGTCATCACCATCATCACGCATGCCTTTGGTCTTACATTCGATGATGTGCAGCTTATTGTTCACCACAGAGGCAACATCAAGCTCGTTACGAACCTCACGTTCACCCAGTTGACGGTATACCTGAACATTCAAAGAACGGTCTTGAATGGTCGGCATGTCATCTTGGATCTGCTTAACTGTGCTGTGAACCAATGTTTCAAGCCATTCACCGTTTGAGAAGCGGCGCGCGTCTTCGTTGGCAAAGGTCAAAATACCATTGTCGTAAGTCGCAATTTTAGCTTCAACCAAATCGCTCAACAGCATGTTGAGCTCGCGATAGCCTTGTTGCTTCTCAGATAGGCCTACATCAAGTTTTTGTTCTTTACGGCAGGTCGTTGCTAGGTAGTTCAATGTCGCAAGGCCAGGGCCTAGTTCGAGTGCGTTACTTGCCCAACGTTCACCCAGTTCATAAAGTTTCTGATCCAGTTGCGGAGACAGCTGAACATCGCTGAATTCACCGCGAGCACCGAACACAGTTAGGTAGTCGTCGATAGTGATGCGGTCTTGAACTTGTGCGTCTTCTTTACCATTAGGGTACAACCAGCAAAGCTTGTCGCTATTTGGTTCAACCACGAAGATTGGCCAGTGGTAAGTACGGAATACTTCGTACACAGAAAGTAGGCGGTGACGGAGGCCACAACTTGCGTTGAGCTTCACTTCTTGACCGCGTGCTTTGAGGTCTTCGGCAAGGGTTTGGATAGATTCTTTAATGACAGATGTATTTACGATGGTCGGAATTTCGAAAAACTCACTCGTAATGTCGCGCTTGTGCAAAACGCTGTCTAAACGTTTGTACATACTGATTTGATTTTTGTCACCGATAAACACGATGTGAGTGCTGACCGTTCGGTTATCAAGTAATGGGGTGAGCAAGCGAATGGGGTCTTGATCGATAATGCCAACATGAACAGCCATATAAATTCCTTAATAGCGGCTCGCTCATAAAGGTGAAAGAAAAAACGGGAAGCAGCAAGCCTTAATAATCATATAATGACAAAGCTCATAAAAAACAAGGGCAACCCTTGATAAAAGTTGCCCTAGCTCAATTAGTCACCACTATTGGGTAAGAAGTCTCAACAATCTCACTAAATATCTATCGATTCTTCATTTATCTATAGTTTGAATTGATGTACTAAATCACCTTGCTGATTCGCCAAAATTGTTAGGTTTTGGCTTGCCTCCGCAATTGAAGACATCGCTTGGTAACTCTTATCTGCGATGTGGTTGATGTCTTCGATGTTGCGTGCAATATCACCAGACGTTTCACTCTGCTCAGCGGCTGCTTGAGAGATGTGTGTACTCATGTGGCTGATCTCTAGAATCAAGGCTTGGATCTCTTCCATCGCACTGTTTGCACTTGAAGCTTGTTGAACCGACATGTCCATATCGCTCATACAGCTTTCAATTACGTTACTTGCAGTTTTCGAGCTTGATTGCAGATTGCTGATCATAGTCTCGATTTCAGAGGTTGATTGAGTGGTCTTCTGTGCTAGCACTCGTACTTCATCGGCAACGACTGCAAAACCACGACCTTGTTCACCTGCACGCGCTGCTTCGATTGCCGCATTAAGTGCAAGTAGGTTGGTCTGTTCAGCAATACCACGAATAACGTCAAGGATTGAACCAATCTGGCTACTCATCTGTTGTAGCTCGCCTACAGCGCCCACTGATTCAGTAAGGCGAACTTCAAGCTGATTAATGGTGCTGATGTTGGTGTTCATGATCTGACGACCAGACTCAGAAGCCGATTCTACTTGTTGAACCATGGTGAGTGAGCTTTGCGCGCTGTTCGCCACTTCTTGTACAGAATGAGACATCTCTGTCATTGCGGTCGCAACAGTCGCGGTTTGCTCACGTTGGCTGTTCAATTGAGCCTGCGTTTCAGATGACGTCTTCTGGTTGACGCTTGCAGTCTTAGTTAAGTCATCTGAAGCATCATTCAACTTCACAAGGATATTGTGCAGGTTGTCAGCCAAGGTGTTGATGTGACGGCTCACGCGGCTGAATTCGTTGTCGTAGCGAATATCGATACGCTGAGTCATATCACCTTCAGTTAGACCTTCTAATGTACCGAGGATGCGAGTTAATGGCTCTCGTACGCTGTGTGCAATGTGGTAACCAATCGCAGCAGCGAACACAGTCACAACAATGCCAATGGCAATCGCGTTGAATAGGCCTTTGTCGTAGATGCTGCTTGCGTCAGCGAGTGATGAGTTAAGTTGCTCTTCAGCGGTCACGTTGAATGAGTCCAAAACAGCCATCGCTTGGTCAACTTCTAGAGCTAGGTTAGCGATGTTCACGTACAACGCTTGTTTGGCTTGTAGGTAGTTGTTGTGTTTGTCTAGTACGCCACCTTTCTGACCAACGTCTTTGGTGAACTTCTGAACCGACTCATCGAAGACATTTTTAAGTGCTGGTAGTTGTGTTGATAGACCTCGATAAGCGTAGTTAAGATGAGTAACGGCCTTTTTGTTTTGGTTAAGGGCTTTTTGAACGAAGGCAACATCAGAGCTAGCAAGTGCATCAGAGGTAATAACTTCTGCGTCTTGCAGTTTGATGAAGTAGCTCTTTGCCATCACTTTTACAGAGATGCTTTTTTGGTCGGCAACGTACTCTTTCATACCAACGGTTAATTCTGAATGTAAGCGTTGGAAGTCACGAGACGCTTTTTGTACTTGTTCTTGTGCTTCGAACATCGCGACGTAGTTGTTCATCGCTTCGTCAGCTTCGGCGAAGTAGCGTTCTTCCATTGCTCTTAATTGCGCGATACGTTCAACAAGTGAAGCATTGTTTTGGCTTGCCGCTTCTAAACTACCGAGAACTTCTGAAAACGAGTTTTGTGATGCAGCAAATTCTGTACGCATTGCAGACATGCGTTCAGCGTTTTGTGTGGTTAAGAAATCTTTGAATGACTTATCAGCAGAAAGCAATTGAACACTCGTTTGATTTGAAAGCGCGACAAGTGGTAATGAGGTTTCTGAGACACTCTCAAAATTGCTGTGTATCTGATTCATGCTGTTCATCATGATGGTTATCGTGACTGCGAACATGATGATGATCAGTGCGAAACCAGCGTACATACGCTTGATCACAGATCCCTTCATGGCTTTCTCCCTAAATAAAAATGCAGACCTAATGTCAGGTCAAAGTAAAACTAACAAAATTATCAGCATTCTATTGAGCTCGGCTTACGCATTTTATGACGCACACGTCAAAAATAGCGCTCAGTTATAACCAACATGCCATTCTTGAGAGCTAGGGCTCGTTTTCTTTGATTTGAACGGTGTTTTTTATTATGCTTTAAAGCAGATTTATTGTGGTTTGATGCGGCATAGCGCATACTCAAAGCATTAAAAAATAAATGTTTTATCGGAGAGAAACATGGCTGAAGAAACCATTTTTACTAAGATCATCAACAAAGAAATCCCAGCAGATCTACTTTACCAAGACGATTTAGTAACCGCATTTCGCGATATTAACCCTCGCGCGCCAAGCCATATCCTAATCATCCCAAACAAGCTGATTCCGACAACTAACGATGTTGAAGTCCAAGATGAAGCGATGATGGGGCGCATGTTTACTGTTGCTCGCAAGTTAGCAAAAGAAGAGGGCATTGCAGAAGATGGCTATCGTCTTATCGTGAACTGTAACTCTCACGGTGGCCAAGAGGTTTATCATATTCACATGCACTTGGTTGGCGGCCGTCCACTTGGCCCCCTATTAATGAGCTAATAAAAAGTTAATGAGCTAATGAAAAGCTAACGAGTTAATGAAAGCTAATGAGCTAGTTTAAACGCGCTCATTAGTGGGTTAACACAAGTAGTTAGTTGGAAAATTTGTAGTTTGTATGCCAACTTTAAGTTCTATCTGTTGTCTGAACGTCGGCATCGCCTAGGCAGAGGCTAAATCAGTAGGGTTTCAACTGGCTTGAGATCCTTTTTACAACGCGTTTCGTTTTGATAATGAGACCATTAAAGGTCAGCAGACCCTAATAAAGTTGGCATTTTAAACATGCACGGAGACGATAAGTGAAGCAACAGTTTAGATTCGCTTCCATTGCCCTGTTATCGGCGTTGACCGTAGGTTGTGCGAGTATGTCTGCAGGAAGCCTGTTCAGTCATTACAGCGCACAAAACAAAGCGATCTACCAAGCCGTTAAATCTGGAGATTATTCAGAGGCTCAGCAAGAGCTACCAGATTACGCGGCAGGCGACATCCTTGATAACTTTGAAAGAGGTAGAATTAATCTGCTGGATCAAAAATACCCTGAGAGTAAGGCTTCGTTTGAAGTGGCTGATCAGGCGGTTACTGAGCAGCAACGCAAAGCCGTGATCTCAATCTCAGACAGTGCAACCAGTGTGGGTGCGTTGGCTGTGAATGACAATATTACCGAGTATGTGCCAGCCGATTACGAGTTGGGCTTTCTTCATCTGTATCTCGGTTTAAATTACCTCAAGAAAAACGATTTAGAAGGTGCGGTGATCGAAATGCGTCGCGCCAACCAAGTTCAAGAACAAGCGAAGAAGCAACGCGAGGCTGAGTTAGACAAAGCAGCCAGCGATGCGAAGAAGCAAGGCTTGTCTGCCAATGTGGGTAGCATCCTTGCCAATTACCCTGATGCGGGTAAGAAACTGCAGTCAGTACAGAATGCGTATCTGATGTTCTTGTCTGGTCTGCTTTATGAAGCGTCAAATGATTTAAACAGCGCCTACGTTGACTATCGTCGTGCTTTGGCTGTGATGCCAGATAACCAAGAAATCATCGATAGAACCATGGCAACAGCCGCTCGTTTAGGGATGCGACAAGATTTAGCAACATTAGAAAAACGCCATAAGCAATCTTCTAAACTTAGTGCAGGTGAAGGGCGAGTGATTGTTCTTCAAGAGCAGAGCGCTGTGCAAGCTATGGACAGTTGGCGACTGGATTTGCCTGTTTATGACAGTCGCGATCAGGGGGCAATATACTCTCTTGCGCTGCCATATTACCCAAGTCAAAACGTAGAGCGTTTTTCTGCCTTGCGAATCAGCGGACAGCCGCTACAAGAACATTTGATCACTGATGTAAACGCGATGGCGCAGAACGATCTATCGGAACGTATGACAAGCATTGTTATTCGCCAAGCGCTACGTGTAGTCGCGAAAGATCGCATTCGAAAAGAAGCAACCAAAGGCGATGATGTCGGTAATATTCTGTTCAACGTGTGGAACACACTGACAGAGCAACCAGACACTCGCAGTTGGCAATCATTACCTGCAGAGATTAAGAGCAGTACGTTTGTAGCAAATAGCGGTCAATATACGTTGGAAGCGGGCGCTAAAACGTACGACTTTGATATTCGAGAAGGGCAGACCACCTTGGTGTGGATTTCTCGACAAGGAAACAATGCAACAATGTGGCATAAACAGCTAGGGAGGCTGTAATGAAAAAGTGGTTAGTGAGCTTAGCAGCGGTTATGGCTCTGGCTGGTTGTGCTGATAATACAGCTGGCGTAAGGGTCGATAGTCTGACTCAGAACGTTTTCTTTGGTGACAAGGTATTGGGCAGCCGTTTACAGGTTGAAGATATTCGCACCGATCTGGTCGACGGTCATACGCGAGGAATCGTTCGTTTAAACAGTAACTATAAAGGCGATCAACATATTCTTTATCGTTTTTACTGGTACGACGATGCCGGGCTTGAGGTCAACCTTAAACAAGGTCCTTGGAAGCAAGCGATTGTTCGTGGTTTTGAAAGTATTTCGTTGTCGGAAGTGTCGGTAAACCCGAAAGCGACTCAGTTCAGAGTCCAGTTCCGAGAGCAGTAAGTTAGATTAAACGGGTCTCATGATTCGTAAATACAAGAATTTAAGAGTGTGGGTAACCCCGCTCAGTGATAAGTTGAGGAAACAAAATGAAAAAGAGTGTCATTGCGCTACTAGGTTTAGCGGTTATTTTAGGCGGTTGTTCAAACAAGGTAAGCTACGGTGATGCACAAGCAGTAGAAACCACGACAATCGATTTCGGTTCAACTGACCTTCAAACGATTGCGGGTGAAATGGTCGATAGCATGATGGCGTCTGGTTCTGTGTCTTACATTACTCGTGAACAGCGTCCAATCGTGTTTGTAGAGCGAATCAAGAACAAAACAAGTGAGCACATCGATACTGAGTCAATCACTGACACTATCAGTACTAAGATGCTGAACTCTGGTAAGTTCCGTTTCGTTGATATGGACCGTGTAGAGTCTGTTCGTGACCAACTGAACTTCCAAAACAACGATGAGCTTGTAAACCAAAGTTCAGCGATTCAATTCGGTAAAATGGTTGGTGCTCAGTACATGCTGTACGGCAACCTATCAAGCATCGTTAAGAAAGCGGGTAGCGATGAAGACGTATACTATAAAATGACGATGCGTCTAATGGATCTTGAGTCTGGCTTGATTGAATGGGCTGACGAGACTGAAATCCGTAAGCAACAATCTAAGAGCCTACTAGGCCTTTAATTTCGCTTACTTGCCAACTATGCGCAGCCGGATTTGACAATGTCTAGTATTGGCAGCGCTTAATCTTGACAGCGTATAGCTTGGTCACACGCCAATGCAGTGCATGATGTGCTGTTTATGAAGAGACACTGGCTTTTGGTCAGTGTCTTTTTTGTAGGGAATGAAGACGTTTATAGGGCAGTTAAGACGTTTATAGGGAGTAAATATGGCAATTTTTTCTTGGTCTGAGGCTAAGCTTCTTGATACCAGTTTGAGTTCGCTTGACGGTTACTTTTCTGAGCCTCCAGTTAGAGCACAGACATTAACAGGCGGTTTGACCAATCGATGTTGGAAGTTGGTCGATGCCGATGGTACTGCGTATGTTTGGCGGCCAACCACACCTATCACCAAAGCGTTCTTCATTTCTCGCCATGAAGAGTACCAAGTGCTGTCTGCCATTGAGCGACTCGGTATCGGGCCAAGCCCAATGGTAGTGAATGAGCAGGGGTTACTGGTTGAGTGGATTGCGGGTGAGACACTTTACGAAGATCTAGAACTCGATGACCTGTTGAAAACGCTGACCTCTGTTCATCTGGTTAATACTGCGCGATTACCACTGCAACCATTCAGTTTCACGGCGCGAGTCGACCATTACTGGCTGCAGCTTGATGCGATTCATAAGACCGAAGCCTGCACTAAGATTTATCAAGAGTGGCGCGTGGCTCCGAGTATTACCAATGTTGACCTGTCTTTGTGCCATTTTGACTTAGGTGGTTATAACCTAGTGAGAAACAGTGACTGCATTAAGATTATTGATTGGGAATACGCTGCGCTCGCAGACCCTAGGCTCGATTTGACATTAACCATTGCGGTTGCTGGCGCGCCAGTCACAGAAGCGGTTGAGAAGTACTGTCAGCTGCGAGGAATCCATGATGTTCAGCCTTGGCTTGATGGTGTAGAAGCATGGTTACCAAGAAGCCAGATGATGGCGATGCTATGGTATTTACTTGCTCATCAGCTTTGGGGCGATGAAAGTTATCTGCGTGAAGCGGAGGCTCTGAGTCACACTTTATGTAGCTAGGATCACGTTTAGGAAGTGAAAAATATAATTTCTCAGCTGTTACCTTTAAAACCTTGTTTTTCGTGTTAGATTGATCAAAACGTACCAATATTCAACGGGGGAGGTACAATGATTATCTATCTACATGGCTTCGACTCAACAAGCCCGGGCAATCACGAAAAAATACTGCAGTTGCAATTCATTGATGATGACGTTCGTTTCATCAACTACAGTACTTTGCATCCAAAACACGATATGCAGCATCTGCTAAAAGAAGTGCATAAGGTGATAGAGCAATCCGATGATCCGCATCCCATTATTTGTGGTGTAGGTTTAGGTGGTTTTTGGTCTGAGCGTATTGGTTTCTTATGTGGGATTAAGCAGGTGGTGTTCAACCCTAATCTGCACCCTGAGAACAACATGGTAGGTCGAATTGACCGTCCAGAAGAGTACGAAGACATCGCAACTAAATGTGTTGCTCAGTACCGTATGAAAAACAAAGGACGCTGTTTAGTGGTGCTTTCTCGTGAAGATGAAATTCACGACAATACCAAAACAGCTGCCGCGCTAGAAGATTACTATGATGTAATCTGGGATGAGAAAGAGAGTCATAAATTCAAAAAGATCTCTCAACATCTTCAAGCAATGAAAGCGTTCAAAAACGCTTAATCAATCCAGATGTTTTATAAAAGCAGTGCTCAATGAGTGCTGCTTTTTCACATCTGAATCTTAGAGACTGGTATTGATAAAGTAGTTGTATATGTTTTATCGGTCGGTTTGTGCATTTATAGATCAGTTTGCGCAAACGTTAACTAATTAGTCGCGAATCCTCATTGAGGGTAAGGATTTTTTTGTTGCGGTCATCTTTTTGCTATATATAATGTTCCCAAGCAAAATATTTTGACAAATATCAAAAAAAATTGAGAGCGAGTGAAAAAACTTGCCCATAATTTGTGTTCTGCCTCTCAGGTAGTCACCTTTTATATCCACGTGAGCAAAGCAACAAACCATTATTTGTTGTTTGTAACCCCTCTAACTACTCGGTGAGCTGTCGTTATTCTTTTTCGCGGTAACCCAATTTGTAACAGCCTTCGCATTCAAGGCCGAGTAGATACATAGAATTTATCGGTTGGAGTAATCGAGCCGAACCCCATTTATTCATTTTGTAGAGGATTGTCATTGTGACAAAAATTATCGTAGTAGGCGGCGGTGCTGGTGGTTTAGAACTAGCAACTAAGCTAGGCCGCACTTTAGGTCGTAAGAAACGTGCCCAGATTACTCTGGTAGACCGTAAAGCAAGCCACCTATGGAAACCATTACTTCATGAAGTAGCAACGGGCTCACTGGATGAAGGTGTTGATGCATTAAGCTACCGTGCGCACGCAAAAAACCATTACTTCGATTTCCAAATGGGCAGCCTGAACGACATCGATCGTGAGCGTAAAGTGATTGCACTAAGCGAGCTTACAGACGAGCACGGTGAACTGCTGATGCCAAGCCGTGAACTTGAATACGATATTCTAGTGATGTCGCTAGGCTCAACGTCAAACGACTTCAACACTCCAGGCGTTCGTGACAACTGTATTTTCCTTGATAGCCCAGAGCAAGCACACCGTTTCCGTACAGAAATGAACAATCAGTTCTTAAAGCTTCACGCTAAGAACGGTCAAGGCACGGTAGACATCGCGATTGTTGGTGCTGGTGCAACTGGTGTAGAGCTTTCTGCAGAGCTACACAACGCCGTTAAAGAACTTCGTACTTACGGCTTCGGCGACCTAGATTCAAGCAAGCTGAACGTAAACCTAGTTGAAGCGGGTGAGCGTATTCTTCCAGCTCTACCTCCTCGTATTTCAAGTGCAGCACACTCTGAGCTAACCAAGCTTGGTGTGAACGTTCGTACGAATACGATGGTGACTCAGGCGGATTCTGACGGCCTAACAACCAAAGATGGTGACAAGATCCCAGCTCAAATCATGGTATGGGCAGCAGGTATCAAAGCACCAGATTTCATGAAAGATATCGGTGGTCTTGAAACCAACCGTATCAACCAGTTGGTTGTGAAGAACACGCTGCAAACAACACTGGATGACAACATCTTTGCAATCGGTGACTTGGCGCAATGTACACAAGCAGACGGTTCATTCGTTCCGCCACGTGCACAAGCGGCTCACCAAATGGCAAGCTGTGCATTCAGCAACATCATTGCTAAGTTGAACGGTCGTGACCTGAAAGACTACATCTACAAAGACAAAGGCTCGCTAGTTTCACTTAGCCGTTTCTCTACGGTAGGTAGTTTGATGGGTAACCTGACGAAAGGCTCGATGATGGTCGAAGGTCGTATTGCTCGTGTGGTTTACATCTCTTTGTACCGCATGCACCAGATGGCGCTTCACGGCTTAATCAAAACATCACTGATGATGCTGGTTGGTCGTATTAACCGTGTACTTCGTCCAAACCTAAAGCTTCACTAATCAGGTAAGCCTTCTCAGAGCATTACGCTGATAATAAAAAAGAGCTCTTCGGAGCTCTTTTTTGATCGTGTTGATTATGGATTATCGCAGGTGTTGAACTCATTTCTGCTGTTAAGACGTTGGAGGTAGCACAGAATAAACCACGCCATCTTTCGGCTTACCGTTAAACAGAAATCGATTCTGGGCAATGGTTTCTCGCTCAGCGCCACACTTCTCGATCAACTTTTGGCTGGGTAGGTTCTCGGTATCGCAGACAATCTCCAAACGCGTTAACTTGAGTTGCGCGAAACAAAATTCAAATAGGGCGAACATCGCTTCTTTGGCGATCCCTCTCCTTTGAAAGTCATCACCGACCCAATAACCTAAACTCGCCATATTAAAGGTGTGGTAAAGCTCATTAATGGCAACCATACCGACTAACTTATCGCTTTTTCGTTCAAAGATGCCAAAGCCAAACGCATCGGCTTTCACCCAGCTCAGGCGAGTTGCCAGAATAAATTTCTCGGCCTCGACGATAGAAAACTCGCTATGACACCAGTCGACCCATGGCAACAAGCTAGGGGAGGACTTAACCAGCTGAGAAAATTCTTGAGCATCTGAGGCCTCAATGATTTTAAGGCTAAGATTTTGTGTATTGATCTGAAATTCAGGGCTCATAGGACGTACCAAGTAACGTGTAAGTACTGAACAAAGAGAGTCAGTACAGAATAAAGATAGATAGCACTTAATAAAACGCCCTCACTAGGAGGGCGGATTGAATTATTTATATAATTATAGCCGAATCGGCAAGTAACCTTACTGCGCTACACGTCTAACTTGAATCACCATTCCAAGAAGTGGGTGGTCAAGGTAATGAGTTTCTGTACTGCGCATACGACGTTTTTGGTCCATGCGGTAGCTCTTAAGGAACTCTTGGACTTCAACCGTCGGAGAAATTTCAGTTAGATTGCCCACCTGGACGTTGCTTTCTGCGCCACTTACTGGTGAATCTAGCTCAATTTGTTGCTCTTGTAGAGTCACTTCACGAACGCTTGGCGCTTTTAAATCTAATGTCGTTTCAGCGTATAGGTAGTGCTGAACGTAGATTTGCAGCTTGCCGTCTAATTCGTAGAGTGGCTTATCAATGGTTTCTTCTTGGAACCCATCAGCGCTGCCTGCAGTGATTGCGCCTTTTTCAGAGCCATCAGCATTAAACTGTTTAGAGAAATCTTTACCTGCTTGAATATGGAAAACAGGTGCCGAGCTCTTACCTTGGTCGCCTTGACGCCAAGCGGTATGCATCAGAACTTCAAAGCCAGCGTGTTTACTTAGCTTGTCTTTCTGAGGCGTTAACTTGTATTCCGAGTAAGGTAGCATTTGAACGCCTTTCTTTGCTCGGTATTGGGTATCTTGAAATGAACCAACGCGTTCAAGTGAAATCTTAGGCTGTGTATTTGGCCAAGATTCGTTCACCTTCTCTGCATCAACAGCGCGCTTAAAAATGATCACTTCTATATCAAATTGTCTCTGCGCCAAACTTGGCAGTGAGACGAACAATAGTAGCAGTGGGATCAGTCTTTTCATTTTTACTCCGTCTTCCAGCCGAACTACCGGCTGGATAATTTATATGTGCAAGTGGATTGGGTCTTATGCTGAAGGCAGCAAGTTTTGTCTGAATTCGCCCAATAAATCACTAACAAATTGAATTCGTTTCCGTCTGTCGACCAATGGTATCGTAAACTTGAACTTTGTTGGTCCTTCCATTGAAAACTTTTGCGGTTGAGATTGCAACAGTTTAACAAGGTAGGTCGGGTTTATGTCAGCATCCGGGTAGAATTCTAAGAATCCACCCTTATCGTGGGCTTCAATTTTCTTCGCTTTGATAGACGCTGCGGCTAATTTTAGCTCAGAAACTGATAACAAGTTCTTGGTTGCATCAGGCAGAAGGCCGAAGCGATCAATCAGCTCGACTTTCAACTCTGCCAATTCGTCGGAGTCACTCACACTCGCAATACGCTTATAGGTAGACAAACGTGTATTGATGTCTGGGATGTAGTCATCTGGTAATAGTGCTGGCAAACGCATCTCAATTTCAGTTTGTTCACGCAGTAGGTCATCAAGCGATGGCTCTCGACCTTCCTTCAATGCTTCAACCGCTTGTTCAAGCATCTCCATGTACAAGGTGAAACCAACTGACTGGATTTGACCACTCTGTTCATCACCTAACAGCTCACCCGCACCACGAATCTCTAAATCGTGAGTTGCTAAGGTAAAGCCTGCGCCCAAGTCTTCGAGCGAAGCAATCGCATCCAATCGCTTGATCGCATCTTTGGTCATTGCTTTAGGGTGTGGCGTTAACAAGTAAGCATAAGCTTGGTGGTGCGAACGACCTACACGACCACGTAATTGGTGCAGCTGTGCTAAACCAAGGTTATCGGCTCTGTCCATCAAGATGGTATTTGCCGTTGGTACGTCGATACCGGTTTCAATGATGGTTGTACACACCAGTAAGTTGAAGCGCTGGTGGTAGAAGTCATTCATGATGCGTTCCAGTTCGCGCTCTCGCATCTGGCCATGAGCTACAGTCACGCGCGCCTCTGGAATCAGCTTTTGCAATGACTCTGCTGTTTTCTCAATCGTGTCGACTTGGTTGTGTAGGAAGTAAACCTGGCCACCACGCATGATTTCACGCAGCACCGCTTCTCTGACGATGGCATCATCACTCTCGCGAACGAAGGTTTTAATTGCCAAGCGTCGTGCGGGTGGTGTAGCGATGATCGAAAGGTCACGCATGCCACTCATTGCCATGTTCAGCGTTCGCGGGATCGGTGTCGCAGTAAGCGTTAGAATATCGACATCCGCACGCATCGCTTTCACTTTCTCTTTCTGACGTACACCAAATCTGTGTTCTTCATCGACAACCAGCAGGCCTAGGTCTTTAAACTTAATATCGCTCGAAAGCAGCTTGTGAGTCCCGACTAGGATATCCACTTTACCGTCGGCGACATCTTGCATGATTAGTTTTTGCTCTTTAGCTGATTTGAATCGGGATAGAACCTCAACACGAATCGGCAAGTTGGCGAAACGGTCACGGAAGTTTTCGAAGTGTTGCTGAGCAAGTAGAGTAGTAGGAACTAAAACCGCTACTTGTTTGCTGTTGTCGGTACAAACGAATGCTGCACGCATCGCGACTTCGGTTTTACCAAAGCCAACATCACCACACACCAAACGGTCCATGGCTTTGGCTTGGCACATATCAGACATAACAGCATTGATGGCCATCGCTTGGTCATCGGTTTCTTCAAACGGGAAGCCAGATTTGAAAGTCGCGTATTGGCCGCGGTCGAGTACAAACTTGTAGCCAGGTTTTAGCTCACGCTTAGCGTAAACATCAAGTAGCTCTGCTGCAACATCACGGACTTTCTCCGCGGCGCGTTTACGCGCTTTTTGCCACGCTTCGCCACCGAGTTTATGTAGCGGTGCAGAATCTTCAGCGCCACCCGAGTAACGCCCGATTAAGTTCAAAGAAGCAACGGGCACGTACAGCTTGGCATCGTTTTGGTACTCAAGTGTCACGTATTCGGTTTTCATGCCACCGGCTTCGAGTGTCTGCAAGCCGATGTAGCGACCAATACCGTGGTCAATGTGCACTACAGGTTGACCTGGTTTAAGTTCGGCTAAGTGACGAATGACAGTGTCGCTGTTAACACTTTTTTTGTCTTTCTTACGGCGCTGAACAACGCGATCACCCAACAGGTCGCTTTCACAGATAAGGGCGATGTTTTGCTCTTCATGGATAAAACCGTGTTCAGCAGAGCCAAGGATGAGGCTGAACTTGTCTTTGCCTTTAATTGAGGCATCGAGGTTTTCAACTTCGCTTGGTCGTACTTTAATACCACGAAGCAGTTCACTCAGCGCTTCACGACGACCTTCAGACTCAACCGAAAATACTACTTTGCCGTCGAAGGCTTCTGTGAACTTTCTTAGGTTAGCTAAAGGTTCTTTATTTTGATGCTGAACGCTGAGGTCAGGTAATGACACGACAGGCAAGTTGGTGCGGCCTGCTTTCTCTTCAATCGAATCTAGACTCAGGTTAACTTGTGGCTTCTGTTTGAAGTGAGCGAACAGCTCGTCTTTCTTAAGCCACAGTTGTTCAGGCGTGAGAAGTGGCCGTAATGGGTCAACACCGCGCTGTTCGTATCGATGAGCAACGTCCGTTAGGAATGAGTCTACTGCAGTCTCGACATCACCTAGAATCAGCAGTTGCGCTTCATCGGCAACGTAATCAAACAAGGTTTCTGTGTGATCGAAGAACAGCGGTTGCCAGTACTCGATACCAGCAGGCCAAGTACCCTTAGAAACCTGCATATAAACCGATTCTGGTTCGCGGCGCGCATCAAACTGTTGGCGCCAACGAATACGGAAATCTTCAATCGCTGTTTCCGAGGTCGGGAATTCGTGAGCAGGCAGCAGGCGGATCTCAGAGATGTCTTCGATAGAACGCTGGTTTTCAGGATCGAAAGTACGAATAGTGTCGATTTCGTCATCGAAAAAATCGATTCGATACGGGTCTTTACTGCCCATTGGGAACAGATCGAGAATAGAGCCACGGCTTGCGTATTCACCGGGGCCAAACACTTGGTCAACGTAACGATAGCCTGACTTTTCAAGCTGTAGACGCAGTTTCTCTAAAGAGTAGAGATCGCCCATTTTCACCATTAACGTGTGTTGTAGCAAAAAGTCACGCGGTGACTGGCGTTGCAATAACGTGCTGATCGGAACGATCGTGATGCCATCTTTTAGTGTTGGCAGTGCGTAAAGGCGTGCGATACGATCTGAGATGATCTCTTGGTGCGGCGAGAAGCTATCGTATGGCAGCGTTTCCCAGTCAGGGAATAATGCGACTTCATGTGCCGTAAACTGTTCAATTTCAGATTGAAGCTTAAGCGCCACTTGTGGGTCGGGTACAGCCAAGACGGTATGGCTGTTGTGTTGCTCTGCGAGTTTGGCAATGGCAAGAGCGAGAGACGAACCGACTAGGTTACCGATGTGCTTTTTGTCACCGGCACCTTTAAGTTTAGGTAGTGTAAATATGGATTTTTTGGTCATGTTAATTTACTTGTTATCTCGGTCTAGAGAGCGTTGACGCAAGAGTTTCTGTTGTTGATAAAGTGCCGCTTTAATTAGCAGGTCTTGGTCGGTATCGCGAAGATGAGCGTATTTAAATTTGATTTCGAAACCTGAGTCTTTCGCCTCGCTAGCAAATACTGCTGCGTAGCAATAAATGGCTGCAGCTGGGTGCTCTAGAAAAAGTTTGGCTTTTACTAAGCGACCCGGTTCGATGTCTGCTTTTGAAAAGCAGGAAAACTGACTCGCACCAAATGAATAGGTGTGAGTGCGAAATTTCTCATCATCTTGCTGCGATAACATAAAGCTCAACAAGAGGTTTAATTTTGAGTTTTGTGCATCCAATAAACTGGTGACATTCTTCAAGTCGCTGTTTTTCAGTTCCGCTCGAGCGCTGTCAGCTAACAGATCCAATTGGCTAAATTCACTTGCCACCACAAATGGTGCTGGGATCTCAGATTCGAATTGAATTTGAGAAGGTAAAGTGAAGCCGCTGTCCATTGGTTCAATATTAGCGATAAGGCTATGGTGAACGGTGAAAAACTCTTGTTCTGTCATGCGTTAGTTCCTTGAAGTGATCTATTGATTATCGCTATGTGGCCGCAGTAATCAAGGTCAGTTAATTGAAAGTCTCAAATAGTTGTTTGAAATTTGGTGTTTTGACAAGGTTCTGTTTTTCAAGCCTAACTAATTGAGTTAATTCACTCTATATTTTCAATTAACCCCTACACAGTAACAGCAATACCCGTTACATTAACCCGCATCCCCTTTAGATGGTTCAAAGTATGTTTCATCCTATTTCGTTGTTTGTTGGCCTACGCTATTTGAAAGGCCGTTCAGGTGATCGCTTTAGCCGTTTTGTTTCTTATATGTCGACGGCAGGTATCACCATTGGTGTGCTGTCTTTGGTTACTGTTTTATCGGTAATGAATGGATTCGAAGCGCAGTTAAAAGACCGAATTCTTGGTGTTCTTCCTCAAGCGGTGGTTTATGAGCAAGGTGGCACTACCTCTCTTTCTGCCCAAGCGCCTAATTTTGCAGAGCAAATCTCGCTTAATGGTCACGTTGAACCGATTGTCCGCAGTGAGGCAGTGATTCAGAGTCCGGCTCAATTATCTGCGGGTTTGTTAATTGGCATTGAACCCAATTCAGATGACCCTCTTCAGAACCACTTGATTGCGGGCAGATTGTCTTCACTTAAAGCGGGTCAATATCAGTTGTTCCTCGGTCATACTTTGGCGAGAAATTTGAAGGTATCTATGGGTGACAAAGTTCGCTTGATGGTGACCAGCGCTAGCCAATACACCCCATTAGGTCGTATTCCAAGCCAACGAAATTTCACCGTTGCCGGTATTTTCAATACAGGTTCTGATATCGACGCTCAACTGATGGTGACAGACATCCAAGACGCTGGGCGTTTGATGCGTTATAAATCAGACACTATTTCAGGCTGGCGACTATTTTTTGAAGACCCGTTTGAAGTCGCAGAGTTATCAACTCAGCCATTACCGGAAGGTTGGTTGTGGAGCGACTGGCGAGACCAACGAGGTGAGCTATTCCAAGCCGTTCGTATGGAAAAAAACATGATGGGTTTAATGCTTGGGCTTATCATCGGTGTTGCTGCTTTCAATATTATCTCAGCACTTATCATGGTGGTGATGGAGAAGCAGTCTGAAGTCGCGATTCTTAAGACCCAAGGCATGACTGATGGTCAAGTCATGGGGATCTTCATGGTTCAAGGCGCAAGTAGTGGCGTGATTGGTGCGCTCTCTGGTGGTGTGTTAGGCGTTGCTCTAGCGATGAACCTTAATACTATTTTAGAGGCGATGGGCGTTGCTCTATTCTCCTTTGGTGGACAGTTGCCAATTCTGATTAACCCAATTCAAATCGCTGTTGTTGTGGTTTTGGCTATTGCACTTAGCCTGATTGCCACTGTATTCCCTTCTTATCGTGCATCGTCTGTGAAACCTGCTGAGGCCCTTCGTTATGAGTAATTTTCTTCAATGTAATGATATCCGTAAAACGTACCGTGAAGGCTCGTTAGATACTGAGGTGCTCAAGGGAGTCAGCTTTGAAATCGAAAAGGGTGAGCTAGTAGCAATCATCGGTACCTCTGGCTCGGGCAAAAGTACCTTACTGCATATCTTAGGCGCATTAGACGATGCTTCTGCGGGCAGTGTGAGTTTTCTTGGTCAAGATTTAGCATCTTTGAGTTCGAATAAGCAGGCGAAGCTTCGCAACCAGCATCTTGGCTTTGTGTATCAGTTCCATCATCTTCTATCTGACTTTTCAGCTTTAGAAAACGTGGCGATGCCGTTATTGATTGGCGGCGAAAAGCCCGCTAAAGCAAAGCAAGAAGCACAACGTTTGTTGGACAAAGTTGGATTGAGTCACCGCGTGGACCACCGACCTTCAGAGCTTTCTGGTGGCGAGAGGCAACGTGTGGCGATTGCGCGTGCATTGGTGAATAAGCCTGCGTTAGTCTTGGCGGACGAACCAACCGGTAACCTTGACCATAACACCGCATTGTCTATTTACGACTTAATGCGTGAACTGAACCATGAGTACGATACCGCCTTTTTGGTCGTGACTCACGATGGTGAACTTGCCGGTAAGATGGATCGCCAACTTCACATGCAAGATGGTTTACTGGTCAACGTAGAAAAAGAGGAGAGCTAAGTGTTTTCTTCTTTATCTCTATTGATAGGCGGCCGATTTAGCCGTGCGAAACAACGAGACAAGATGGTGTCGTTCATCTCTTTGTCCTCGACGATTGGTATCGCTGTTGGTGTCGCGGTGATCATTATCGGCTTATCTGCGATGAATGGCTTTGAGCGAGAGCTTCAATCACGAGTGCTTTCAGTGATTCCTCACGGTGAGTTTGAAGGCGTGAATGAGCCTGTGACTCGTTGGGAGCACGTGATTGAGGAGTCGGTTAAGCACGATAAAGTCGTTGCTGCTGCGCCTTATGTAAAAATTACAGCGCTTGCTGAAAAGGGCAAAGAACTCAAAGCAATTGAAGTTCGCGGCGTTGACCCACAACTTGAGCAACAAGTATCGAGCCTGTCGAGTTTTATCGATAAGCAAGCTTGGAGTGAGTTTAAAGCAGGGCAACAACAAATCATCTTAGGTTCTGGTGTAGCGAATGTGCTGGGTGCGAAAGTCGGTGATTATCTGACTTTGATGATTCCAGCGGTAAACGGTTCTGTGAAGGTTCAGGCGCCAAAGCGTGTTCGAGTGAAAGTGGTTGGCTTGCTGACGCTTAATGGCCAGATTGACCACAGCTTGGCTCTGATTCCGATTGGTGATGCTCAGGTCTACGCCAACTTAGGTGAGGCGGTAACTGGAGTCTCTTTAAAAGTGACCGATGTGCTGAACGCGAACTCTATTGTGCGTGAAGTGGGCAATCAGCTTGATGTGTATGTGTATCTACGAAGCTGGCAGCAGAAGTTTGGTTTCTTGTATCGAGATATCCAACTCGTTCGTACCATCATGTATCTGGTGATGGTACTGGTTATTGGTGTGGCTTGTTTCAATATTGTCTCGACGCTAATGATGGCAGTAAAAGACAGAGCATCAGAGATCGCGATTTTAAGAACCATGGGTGCATCAGACGGCCTTGTGAAGCGCATCTTTGTTTGGCAGGGCGTATTCTCAGGCGTGTTAGGCAGTTTAGTGGGCAGTGCAATAGGTGTGCTAGTCGCTCTTAATCTCACGACACTAATCAAAGGACTTGAAAAGTTGGTCGATCACCAGTTCTTGTCCGGTGATATCTATTTTGTCGACTTCTTGCCATCACAACTTGATATGACGGATGTTGTTGTGGTTTCCGGCACTGCGATTGTGCTGAGTTTACTGGCGACATGGTACCCAGCATCACGCGCGGCGAAGTTGAATCCAGCCTCAGTGCTGAGTTCTAAATAGCATTCGCCTAAATAACAGGCCGTCAGTTTTCAGTCGATACAAAAAAGGATCCCAGTGGGATCCTTTTTTATTGAATTCAATTCGTGTTCTTTACGACTTTCGTTACATGCCAATCTTGCAGAGGTAAGTAGCTCATCCGATTTTAACTTGTGTACGTTTTAAGTGAAGCACAGACAAGGTTAGATTGAATAACAAGAAATGGCGTTCAGTGCCTTGCTTGTCGCTTCTTCCAACTTCTTACTACTGAGTAGCGCCATAAACCGCGAATACCAAAGTAGCCAATCATTGCTGAAACCACGCCACAAATCAGACAACCCAATAAGAACGGAGGCCCTATAGTGCTCATTTGCGCCAAGATGAAGTCCCAAGACAATTCGAAATGGAAGGCTTGAGGTGGCACATGCATAACAAACGCCCCGACTTTATAAGCAAAGTAGAAGAGAACAGGCATGGTAACCGGGTTACTGATCCAAACAAGTGCGACAGCTAAAGGCAGGTTAACGCCACATGCGACAGCAAGGCCTGCAGACATAATCATTTGACTTGGTAGAGGGACAAACGCCATGAATAACCCAACAGCAAACGCGCCAGCCGCAGAGCGACGATTAAGGCACCATAAGTTGGGGTTGTACAAAACATTGCCAAAAACTTTCAATGCTTTCTGACGCTTGATTAGATCATGGTCAGGCATAAATCGTTTGATAAACTTTCTTGGCATAGGAGGAAGCTACTCTCTTGTTTAACACTTGGTTCTTGATTTCATTTGCTGCGACAGTTGTGTCTGCCAGCTTCTGGCCTGTGATGCCACATTGGGTTTGGGCACCATTGATGCTGTTGTTACTGCTAGCACCAACAAAGTATAGCGTTTTCCGGAGTGCAAGAGGTCCAGTAACAGCATTGATACTAGTTATCTGCCTAGGGAATGCGATTGAAATACAAACGAGTCGCTTATTCCAATCAGGGCAGAATACTACCATAAATGCGTCGGTTGTTAGCCTTTTTAGTGAAAATAGCCACGGTTTTGAAAGCGTAATAGTAGTCAGATCAATTGGCGGCGAAAAATTAATCTTTCCTCAATTGATAAAATTGCGTTTGTTTACTCCTTTCAAGCTAACGCTTGGAGATGATGTCTATTTATCGGCCTCAATAAAGCCGATATGGGGCAAACTCAACGAAGCCGGCTTTGACCGAGAAAAGTACTTGTTTAGTGCTGGCGTGGTTGCCAATGCAACTTACAGAGCAGAGACCAAATATCGAATTCACTCTAGCGCCAACTTGCGATCCCGATGGTTTGAAACCAGCCTTGAAAGGTTAAGTCTGCTGGCAAATCAAGATCTCATTATCGCTTTGAGTTTTGGATATCGAGACCTTATTCCGCCTCAGCGGTGGGATATGCTTAAAAGCAGTGGCCTGATTCACTTGATGGCTATTTCGGGGCTGCATATTGGGATTGCCTTTGGTATCGGCTATCAGATTGGCAAGATATTAAGGTTACTTTCCCCTTCATTTCTTTGGTTACCTACAATATTCGGGCTCGGCTTGGCGTATTTCTATAGTTGGTTTGCTGGATTCACGCTGCCAACTTTGAGAGCTTTGGTGATGTGCGTTATCGCGAGTTATTTCTTGTGGCGTGGGCAAAATATCAGTGTGCTTCGGTATGTTACTTTAAGTGTGTGCGTGGTTCTGCTGATTTGGCCGTTTTCAGCTTTGTCGAGCAGTTTTTGGTTGTCCTTTGGTGCATTGGGCGCTGTTTTCTATATCGCCTGTAATACTCAGCGCTCAGCTTCAAGCTTTACATTTATCGACTACGCACTCCAACTTATTAAGCTTCAACTGATGCTGACATTCCTTATCGCGCCTTCCTCGATGTTGTTTTTCAAAGGAGTCAGTTTAGTCTCTGTTTTCTACAACTTGTTCCTTTTGCCTTGGGTATCGATGGTGACGATCCCGCTGTTGTTTCTGGCAATGTTTCTAAGCTTAATATCGGAGTCAGTGTCTGGCGTGGTTGGTATAACAGCGCTAGACAATGATTTGGTCAGTCAGCTGTGGAAGTTAGTCGACTTATCGCTTGAGCCTCTCGTATTTAGTCTTCCTTTCTCTGAGCGATTTTGGGTCCAAGTCGATAATCAGACGATTGCATTATCAGTATTCCTTATCTTGTTTTTGAGCTTTGTTAGTCGGTATTTCAAGCGAACATTATCGATATTGGTAACTGCAGTGTTTGTGCTGTGGTGGGAGTTCAGCAAACCCCAGCAAGACAAACTAACTATTGATATCTTGGATGTTGGGCATGGGTTGTCTTTGGTCTTGGAAAAGAACAATCAGATTGTTGTTTATGATCTTGGCAATGCGTGGCCAGGAGGCTCGGTTGTTGAGTCTTTGTTGATTCCTACTTTGAATCAGCGGGGGATTTATGAATTAGAAGGCGTGATTGTGAGTCATTTCGATTCTGACCATGCTGGTGGTTATCCGGCATTACTTGAGAACTATACGCCGAAGTGGATAAGAACCAGTCAGAACATTATTCAAGAACGCCAATCTATCACTCAAGCCCCGTCTAATATTCAAACATGTACTATTGGAGAGGTTTGGAACTGGCAAGATGTTGTTTTTGAGGTGTTGTGGCCGCCTAAGCAAGTAAAGAGGGCGTATAACCCACATTCGTGTGTGGTCAAGATCTCAGATCATAGTGCTGATTTCTCAATGTTGCTCACTGGTGATATTGAACTGGTAAGTGAGTGGTTACTTGCTCGTGAAGGAGAACAGCTAAGGAGTGATGTTATGTTGGTTCCGCATCATGGCAGCGATTCGTCATCGATTAAGTCGTTTATTGAGGCGGTGTCTCCTCAGCTGGCGATAGCTTCTCTTGCCAAAGGCAACCAGTGGGGAATGCCGAGTGAGTTTGTTATTGAACGTTATCAGGAAGCGGGGAGTACTTGGCTAGATACTGGAGAAAGCGGACAAATAACCATCACTCTTAGCAAAGAAGGTTGGCAATATCATGCGATTAGAGAACAACAAGGCGGGCAGTGGTATAGGCAGATGCTCCGTAAGGGAGTAGAATAGATAGATTATTGTGAGAAAATTAAGCGATTCTATGTCAACACAAACAGATGAAACTACCTGGGTCACATTTAAAAGACTTTGGACTTATATTCGATTATATAAGGCCGGCCTAGGTGTTGCGGTAATTGCGCTTATTATAAATGCCGTTTCTGATACCTATATGATTTCCTTACTAAAGCCGTTACTTGATGAAGGCTTTGGTAATGCTGAATCTGACTTTTTACGTACACTTCCACTTATTATCTTTGCCATGATGTTCGTTCGTGGCGTCAGTGGCTTTGTTTCAACCTATTGCTTGAGTTGGGTCTCTGGCAATGTGGTGATGGAAATTCGTCGTAAGATTTTCAGCCATTTCATGCACATGCCTGTTTCTTTCTTCGATAAAGAACAGACAGGCGCATTGCTATCTCGAATTACTTACGATTCAGAGCAAGTGTCTGCAGCAACCAGTAAAGCGTTAGTCAGTATTGTCCGTGAAGGTGCAAGTATTATAGGCTTGTTGACGCTGATGTTCTGGAATAGTTGGCAGTTATCTTTGGTGTTATTTGCTGTAGCGCCTTTGGTTGCGTGGGCGATCAGTATCGTATCGAAGCGATTCAGAAAGATCTCTAAGAACATGCAAACTAGCATGGGTCACGTTGCTTCTTCAGCTGAACAAATGCTGAAAGGGCATAAAGTGGTTCTAACTTACGGTGGTCAAGATCTAGAAAAACACCGCTTTGATAAAGTTAGTAACCAAATGCGCCAACAAAGCATGAAGTTAATCACTGCTCAAGCGGCCGCTAACCCGATTATTCAAATGATCGCATCAGTTGCGATTGTTGTTGTTCTATTCCTTGCTAGTGTCGATTCTATTAAAGCCGAGCTTACTGCCGGTACGTTTACCGTTGTCTTCTCTGCAATGTTTGGTCTATTACGTCCGCTAAAGGCGTTAACTAACGTAACGTCTGAATTCCAACGTGGTATGGCTGCGAGTACGACTCTATTTGGCTTGATGGATCTAGATACCGAGCAAAACAAAGGGACGTTGAAACCTGAAACTGTAATGGGTGAAGTGGCTGTTAAAGATGTCACGTTTACTTATGACGGTGCAGAGAAACCAGCACTTGATAAGATCAGCTTCAATATACCGAAAGGTAAAACGGTTGCGCTTGTTGGGCGATCTGGCTCGGGTAAGAGTACCATTGCTAACCTATTCACTCGTTTTTATGACGTAGACTCTGGTTCAATTGAGCTTGATGGCCACGACATTCGTGATTACGAATTGAGAAATCTGCGTGAGCACTTTGCGCTCGTTTCTCAAAATGTACATCTGTTTAACGATACGGTCGCGAACAACATCGCTTACGCAGCAGAAGAACAGTATTCACGTGAACAGATCGAATACGCGGCTAAGCTTGCTCATGCAAGTGAGTTTATCGAAGGCATGGAAAATGGCATCGATACCGTTGTTGGTGAAAATGGCGCAAGCCTTTCTGGTGGTCAAAGACAACGTATTGCGATTGCACGTGCTTTATTAAGAGATGCGCCTGTGCTGATTCTTGATGAGGCGACGTCTGCACTGGATACTGAGTCAGAGAGAGCGATTCAATCTGCACTAGAAGAACTGCAGAAAGACAAAACAGTATTAGTTATCGCACACAGACTCTCTACCATCGAGCAAGCTGATGAGATTCTAGTGGTTGATGATGGTCATATTGTAGAAAGGGGCGCACATGCTGAGCTAATCGCGCATGATGGTGCTTATGCACAATTACACCGAATTCAGTTCAGCGGATAAATTAGGTTTTGTTGTGATCGAAAAGATTTGGTTTAACAATCACCCGTTGAAATATCTTCTCTGGCCGCTATTGTGGCCACTGAGTCTGCTGTTCAAATTGATTAGTGGTCAACGTCGTGATGCTTACCTCTCTGGGAAGAAAGAGACCTACCGCCCGCCTTTACCTGTTATTGTTGTGGGCAATATTACCGCTGGTGGAAATGGTAAAACCCCGGTTGTGATTTGGTTAGTAGAAATGCTTCAGGCTCACGGCTTTAAACCTGGAGTTGTGTCTCGTGGTTACGGTGCAAAAGCACCAAGCTATCCGTTAGTGTTGAATGAAAATACGCCAGCAGAGCATTCGGGTGATGAACCTCGCTTGATTCGTAAGCGAACTGGTGCGCCAGTCGCAGTCGACCCTGTGCGAGCTAACGCAGTGAAAGCATTGCTGAGCAAAGGTGTTGATGTGATTATCACTGACGATGGCCTTCAGCATTACGCGCTTGAACGCGACATTGAATTTGCAGTTATCGACGGCGCAAGACGCTTTGGTAGCGAATGCCTAATTCCTTTAGGCCCGTTAAGAGAGCCTGTATCTCGTTTAGATGAAGTCGACTTTTTGGTTAACAATGGCGGTAAAGCGCATGGGCGAGAGTTCTCGATGTCTTTGCTTCCAAGCCAAGCGGTTAACCTAAAGACTGGTCAGAAAAGGTCTGTGGCAGAATTACAGAAGCTGGTTGCTTTTGCCGGTATTGGCCACCCACCGCGCTTTTTTAAAACATTGGAAGATCTTGATGGTGATGTGGTATTCACACAGGGTTTCGCCGATCATCAAGATTTTGATAAAGATGAACTTCATGCCTTAGCTAAGAAAGGTATGAATCTGATTATGACAGAAAAAGACGCTGTAAAATGCGAAGAATATGCTCAAGATAACTGGTGGTATCTTCCAGTTTCTGCGCAGTTCGATGAAGATTCGCAACAGCAAATTTTAAAAAGAATAAAAGAGGTTATGGAATACTATGGATCACCGTCTACTTGAGATCGTTGCTTGCCCTGTATGTAAAGGTAAACTAACTTTTGACAAGGATAAGCAAGAGCTTGTTTGTAAAATTGATCGCCTTGCTTACCCAATTAAAGAGGGTATTCCTGTTCTTTTAGAACCTGAAGCTCGCACCGTTTCTATGGATGAGGGTAAGTAATGTCTTATACGGTTGTTATACCTGCAAGATACCAATCGAGCCGTTTACCAGGGAAGCCACTTGCTGACATTGGTGGAAAGCCGATGATTCAATGGGTATACGAACAGTCAATGAAAGCGGGTGCCGATAACGTTATTATCGCTACCGACGACGCTCGAGTTGAAAAAGCGGCTAAAGCATTTGGCGCGACCGTTTGTATGACATCACCGAATCACGAATCGGGCACTGAACGCCTAGCTGAGGTGATTGAAGTTATGAATATTCCTGATGATCATATTATCGTGAATGTTCAAGGTGATGAGCCACTTATCCCACCTTCGATCATTAATCAGGTTGCCAACAATCTTGCTAACAGTACAGCTCCGATGGCAACGTTAGGTGTGGAAATCACTCATGCTGATGAAGTGTTTAACCCTAATGCCGTTAAAGTTGTAACCGATAAAGACGGTTATGCCTTGTATTTTAGCCGAGCAACCATCCCTTGGGATCGCGATGCTTACGCGAACAACGGTACTGCAGCGGAATCTCCTTTGCTTCGTCATATTGGTATCTATGCTTACCGAGCGGGTTTTATCAATACCTACATTAACTGGGAACCAAGCACTCTTGAACGTATTGAGTGCCTAGAGCAATTACGAGTACTTTGGTACGGTGAAAAAATCCACGTAGACGTTGCGGCGGAAGCACCTGCGGCTGGTGTTGATACGCCTGAAGACCTAGAAGCGGTTCGAGCTATTATTGGTTAAGCTTCTTTGAGCGAATTCTTGTTTGCTCTACAAAATGAAAAATCATGAGCCTTGCCTATTGCGAGGCTTTTTTCTATCTATCGAAAAGTGCGCTATCGAAAAGCGCGTGCGTGTCTTATTAACCTAAGCAAACGGATATTGAGATAGTTGCATTGGTTTATGCATCATCAACACGGAATTATCTGAGATTTACCTCGCTCGAGTTCCAATTTTTCTCTATAATATGCCGCCTATAAAGTAGTGGCGAATCGCTAGTACAGAATAAAACTTACGACAAAACGTGGAGTAAAAGATGCCTTCTCAAAGCCCAGTGATTACGGTTGATGGACCAAGTGGTGCAGGTAAAGGTACCCTGTGTATGTTGCTAGCAGATAAGCTAGGCTTTCATCTTCTAGACTCAGGCGCAATCTATCGCGTATTGGCTTTAGCGGCAATTCACCATGGTGTGGATACTGAATCAGAGGATGCTTTAGTACCGCTTGCTACACACTTAGACGTGCAGTTTATTGCTGAAGGCGACTTAGTTAAGGTTATCCTAGAAGGTGAAGATGTGTCTGGTGAACTTCGTAAAGAAGAGACTGGCATGGCGGCTTCAAAAGTTGCTGCTTTACCTCGCGTTCGCGAAGCACTGCTTCGTCGTCAACGTGCATTCAGCGCTGCGCCTGGTTTGGTTGCAGATGGCCGTGACATGGGAACGGTTGTGTTTCCTGAAGCTGAAGCGAAAATATTTTTAGATGCAAGTGCTGAAGAGCGTGCGAGTCGCCGCCTTAAACAGTTGCAACAGAAGGGGTTAGATGTTAAATTTGACGACCTTTTGAGCGAGATCCAAGAGCGAGACGACCGAGATCGTAATCGCCCAGTGGCGCCACTTCGCCCTGCAGAGGATGCTCTAGTGCTTGATTCCACCTCAATGAATATTGAGCAGGTAGTAGAAAAAGCACTACACTATATTGAATCGAAACTGGCTGGGTAATTTCGCCGAGCTAGTACGAACGTTGGTCGCAAGGATGATGACCGGCGAATTTATCAACCCCATGCGGTAGGATACCCATGGACGTTTAATTATTGAAGATTAAATAATGACTGAATCTTTTGCTCAACTCTTTGAAGAGTTTCTATCTGAAACTGAATTCCAACAAGGCAGCATCGTTAAAGGTACTGTAGTAGCTATCGAGAACGGTTTCGTTCTTGTAGACGCTGGTCTTAAGTCTGAATCTGCTATCCCTGCTGAACAATTCAAGAACGCTGCTGGCGAACTTGAAGTTGAAGTTGGTGCTGAAGTAGACGTAGCTCTAGACGCTGTTGAAGATGGTTTCGGTGAAACTCAACTTTCTCGTGAGAAAGCTAAGCGTCACGAAGCTTGGATCGTACTTGAGAAAGCTTGCGAAGAAGCTGAAACTGTTGTTGGTATCATCAACGGTAAAGTTAAAGGCGGTTTCACTGTTGAACTTAACGGTATCCGTGCTTTCCTTCCTGGTTCTCTAGTAGACGTACGTCCTATCCGTGACACTGCTCACCTAGAAAACAAAGAGCTAGAGTTCAAAGTAATCAAGCTAGACCAGAAGCGTAACAACGTTGTTGTTTCTCGTCGTGCTGTTATCGAATCTGAAAACAGTGTTGAGCGTGACGAACTTCTTGAAACTCTACAAGAAGGTACTGAAGTTAAAGGTATCGTTAAGAACCTTACTGACTACGGTGCATTCGTTGACCTTGGCGGTGTTGACGGTCTTCTACATATCACAGATATGGCTTGGAAGCGCGTTAAGCACCCATCAGAGATCGTTAACGTTGGTGACGAAATCCTAGTTAAAGTTCTTAAGTTCGATCGTGAGCGCACTCGTGTTTCACTAGGTCTTAAGCAACTAGGCGAAGATCCATGGGTAGCAATCGCTAAGCGTTACCCAGAAGGTCACAAGCTTTCTGGTCGTGTTACAAACCTAACTGACTACGGCTGCTTCGTTGAAATCGAAGAAGGCGTTGAAGGTCTAGTACACGTTTCTGAAATGGATTGGACTAACAAGAACATCCACCCTTCTAAAGTTGTTAATGTTGGCGACGAAGTTGAGGTTATGGTTCTTGATATCGACGAAGAACGTCGTCGTATCTCTCTAGGTCTGAAACAGTGTAAAGCTAACCCATGGCAGTCATTTGCAGAAATGCAAGCTAAGGGCGACAAAGTTACTGGTAAGATCAAGTCTATCACTGACTTTGGTATCTTCATCGGTCTAGAAGGCGGTATCGACGGTCTTGTACACCTATCTGACATTTCTTGGAACGCTGCCGGCGAAGAAGCTGTACGTGAATACAAGAAAGGCGACGAAATCTCTGCTGTTGTTCTAGCAGTAGATGCAGAGCGTGAGCGTATTTCTCTTGGCGTTAAGCAAATGGAAAACGACCCGTTCAACGCATACGTTGCTGACAACAAGAAAGGTGTTCTTGTAAACGGTACTGTTACTGCAGTTGACGCGAAAGGCGCTACTATCGAGCTAATCGAAGGCGTTGAAGGTTACATCCGCGCTTCTGAAGTTTCTCGCGACCGTATCGAAGATGCATCTCTAATCCTAAGCGTTGGCGACAGCGTTGAAGCGAAGTTCACTGGTGTAGACCGTAAGAACCGCGTAATCAACCTATCTATCAAAGCTAAAGATGAAGCTGATGAGCAAGAAGCAATGGCTTCACTGAACAAGTCTGAAGAAGGCGCGTTCGGTAACGCAATGGCAGACGCATTCAAAGCTGCTAAAGGCGAATAATAGCTTCTCATTAAGAGAATTATAGCTATCTAGCCAAGAAAGGAGCCGTAAGGCTCCTTTTTTTTTGCTTATTTTTCCGATAGGTCTATAATTTCTAAAAAGAAAACCAACGAGGGTAACTATGACTAAGTCTGAATTGATTGAGAGACTGTGCGCTGAGCAAACGCATCTTTCTGCAAAAGAAATTGAAGACGCTGTAAAAGACATTTTAGAGCATATGGCTTCAACACTAGAAAGTGGTGATCGAATCGAAATTCGCGGTTTTGGCAGCTTTTCTCTGCATTATCGTGAGCCTCGTGTTGGACGTAACCCAAAGACTGGTGACAAGGTTGAGTTAGAAGGTAAATACGTTCCTCACTTCAAACCAGGTAAAGAGCTGCGTGAACGAGTAAACTCAGGAATGTAGCCTACTTATCGGAATTAAGAAAAGCGGCATACTATAATGTATGCCGCTTTTTTATGACCATAATATGGTGGTCTGATTAGTAATTTTCCTGCATAATCGTACAGCTAACCAACCAATGAGTGATGAACTATGAAAATTATAAAAATAGTCGCCGTTATCGCACTTTTCCTAATTGCACTGGCTTTAGGCTCTCAAAACCAAACAACTGTGAATTTCAACTATCTGCTAGCGCAAGGTGACTTCCACCTATCAAGTTTATTAGGTGTTGTATTCGTTTCAGGCTTCGCCCTTGCTTGGTTAGTCTTTGGTAATATGCACATGCGGTCTCAGCTAAAAATTCATCGCTTGAAGAAGCAACTCAATAAGCAATCAAAGCAGGTCGCTGCTGATACTAAAGCTTAAAGGCTATATTTGATGTTAGAGTTACTGTTCTTACTTTTGCCCATCGCAGCCGCTTATGGCTGGTATATGGGTAATCGTAACGCTCAGCAAGAAAAACAAAAGCAATCACACCAGATCTCCCGTCAATACGTGACGGGTTTGAACCTATTACTGTCAGATCAATCTGACAAAGCGGTTGATCACTTTATTGAACTGCTTCAAGTAGACAATGAAACCATCGATACTCACTTGGCTTTGGGCAACTTGTTCCGCTCACGAGGCGAAGTCGACCGCGCTATTCGTATTCACCAAAATCTCATCTCTCGTTCGGGGCTTACCCTCGATCAGAAAAATCTCGCACTGCAACAATTAGCTAAAGACTACATGGTCTCTGGCTTCCTTGATCGCGCTGAAAAAATCTTTGAACAACTTGTAGAAGAACCTGACCATAAAGAGGGCGCTTTACAGCAGTTGGTGGCTATTTATCAGCAGACCCGTGAGTGGAACAAGGCTATCCATTACGGAAATATCTTAGTTAAGCTCGGCAAGAAAAAAATGAAGATGCGTGCCACAGTCGCGCATTTCTGGTGTGAGCTTGCAATGCAAGAACAAGCCGATGGTAATCGTTCTAAAGCGCTTCAGCATTTTAAGAAGGCGCTTTCTGAAGACCCTAAATGTGTTCGCGCAAGTATCGCACTAGGGAAGTTCCACTTAGCGAACGAAGATTACCAAAAGACAATTGATTGTCTTGAATCGGTACTTGAACAAGATATCGATTTTATCAGTGAGGTGTTGCCAACCCTTGCTGAGTGTTACCACAAGCTTGGACAAGAAGCTCAATTGGTCGAGTTCCTCAAAGCGTGTATTCAGAAGAAAGCCGGTGTATCTGCCGAACTGATGCTGGCGCAATTGGTTGCTCACCATGAAGATGTAGGCTCTGCTCAAGAGTTACTGACAAAGCAGCTTGTTAAAAATCCAACCATGAAAGGTTTTTATCGATTAATCGATTACCACCTAGCGGAAGCAGAAGAAGGCCGAGCAAAAGACAGCTTAACCACACTTCAATCTATGGTTGGTGAACAGCTTAAGGTTAAGCCTCATTACCGTTGTCGTCAGTGTGGTTTCTCGACACACTCTTTGTATTGGCACTGCCCTTCATGTAAAGGGTGGGGGACGATCAAGCCTATTCGTGGGCTTGATGGTGAATAGATTTGTGGTCACTTTAAGACCAAATTATTAATTGCAGCTTTCGGGCTGCATTTTTATGACTGTTATTTATCACCTGCTTAGGTGATTAGAAATTTTTAGAAAGTTAACTGCGTTAGGAGATGAAATGAACGACCAAAAAATCATTGTAGCCTTGGATTATGATAATCAAGCGGATGCGTTAGCCTTTGTCGATCGAATTGACCCAGCATCTTGCCGCCTAAAAGTGGGCAAAGAGATGTTTACCCTGTTTGGCCCTGAATTTGTTCGTGAATTACATAAGCGTGGTTTCTCAGTATTTTTAGACCTTAAATTCCACGACATCCCGAACACATGTTCAAAAGCAGTCCGTGCTGCCGCTGAACTGGGTGTTTGGATGGTGAACGTACACGCAAGTGGCGGTGAGCGTATGATGACGGCTTCTCGCGAAATCTTAGAACCTTATGGCAAAGATCGTCCACTGTTAATCGGTGTAACGGTACTCACCAGTATGGAGCAATCTGACTTAGCGGGTATCGGTCTGGATCTTGAACCACAACAACACGTGATGCGCTTGGCTTCTCTAACTAAAAACTCTGGCTTAGACGGTGTTGTATGTTCTGCACAAGAGGCTTCTTTGCTTAAAGGTGCACTTGGTCAAGAGTTCAAGCTAGTTACTCCAGGTATTCGTCCTGTCGGCGCAGATGTTGGTGACCAGAAGCGCATCATGACGCCTTCTAAAGCGATTGAATCAGGTTCAGACTACCTTGTTATTGGTCGTCCGATTACGCAAGCGATAGACCCTGCTGCTGTACTTGCAGAGATCAACGGTACGCTTGCTTAAGTCTATATTTGGATTGAGATATAAATAAAGAAGGCCAGCAAATTGCTGGCCTTAATTTTTGTGCGCCGAGCAT
>NZ_JBFRTN010000078.1:37039-38364 GCF_041474095.1 Vibrio sp. 10N.222.54.A3 | reverse complement strand
TCACGCCCTGAAAGTTCAGTACAACAGTCGGTGGCTCAAACGGGTACAGTAGCGCCAGCAACTCAAGTGGCAAGTGCATCACCGCAGAAAGTGGCTGAGACAGTACCAGCTAACTCACGTACTGAAAGTTCAGTAGCAAAGTCGGGCAATGTAGAGTCAGCAACACAACTGGCGAGTGCTCCTACTCAAAAGGCAACTGATGCTGTTGCAAATACACAACGCCCTAATACTTCAGAGAAGGAGACGGGAACAAATCAGACCCAATTGGTGAATGCATCCACTGACTCCAATAACGGTAATCAAGGCACGGGAACTAGTGAGGACTCTCAAAATGATTACAAAATGGGGAATCAAACCAAACTAGCATCACTCAACGACACTGATTCAAGTTCGCCTTCTGTTACCGGAAGCAGTTCAATGGACCTAGCATTATTGGAGTCTTCACAGTTCAGTGGTATGGCTGATGGAGATAAAGAGATTGTGATGGAGGCTATTGCTAGTGGCCAACTTACTGCTGATGAAGGCATTGAAGTGTTCAATGCGGTTCAAAGTGGAGAAATTAACTCAGATGAAGCTATTCAGATAGCTAACGGGACAAAGGAATTGCCGAGCGCCCGTAATGAAATGTTGGCTTCTACTGGCTCTAGTCAGTCGAATAGTGACCTTACTGCGAGCTCAGATAATGACATAGGATCGGCGCTTACAGGTGCAGACAATGAGTTCATCTCTAAAGAAAGCGATGCACATTTAGCGTCAACGAACTTTGAAGCGCCAGTATCAGGAGCGGTCGAGCAGCCAAGCGCTGAACAGTTTGAAGCGCAAGTGGCGATGGATACTCCTAACCAGTTTGATACATCGGTAGCACCTAATGGTGGTGGAGAAATGAACTCAACTATGGGCGAGGGTGAACAACACTTGGCGTCAACGAGCTTTGAAGCGCCAGTATCTGGAGCCGAAGAGCAGCCAAGCGCTGAACAGTTTGAAGCGCAAGTAGCGATGGATACTCCTAACCAGTTTGATACATCGGTAGCACCTAATGGTGGTGGAGAAATGAACTCAACTATGGGCGAGGGTGAACAACACTTGGCGTCAACGAGCTTTGAAGCGCCAGTATCTGGAGCGGTCGAGCAGCCAAGCGCTGAACAGTTTGAAGCGCAAGTGGCGATGGATACTCCTAACCAGTTTGATACATCGGTAGCACCAAATGGTGGTGGAGAAGTGAACTCAACTATGGGCGAGGGTGAACAACACTTGGCGTCAACGAGCTTTGAAGCGCCAGCATCTGGAGCCGAAGAGCAGCAAAGCACTGAACAGTTTGAAGCGCA
>NZ_JBFRTN010000078.1:0-36290 GCF_041474095.1 Vibrio sp. 10N.222.54.A3 | reverse complement strand
AACAGTTTGAAGCGCAAGTAGCGATGGATACTCCTAACCAGTTTGATACATCGGTAGCACCAAATGGTGGTGGAGAAATGAACTCAACTATGGGCGAGGGTGAACAACACTTGGCGTCAACGAGCTTTGAAGCGCCAGTATCTGGAGCCGAAGAGCAGCAAAGCACTGAGCTATCGGGTACGCAAGTAGCGATGGATACTCCTAACCAGTTTGACACATCGGTAGCACCTAACGATGGTGCAGAACATGACTCTATGATGCGAGAAAGTGGTACTCAACTAGCATCAACAGGATTTGACGCTCCAAACGATGGACATATGGACCCAAGTACGTCTGACGCAAACTTAGGAGACAACTCTAATAAGTTGGATATTGCGACAGCTTTAACTACTGGCGACAAGACAAATCTTGAAATGGACGCCGATGAAATTATCAATGGCGACAAGCTTGATACTGTAGTTGGCTTTGGAGGTTCAGTAGGAGAAATCGATGGTGACGTGAATTATGATCAAGACACAAAACTAACATAATGCCCATATTGATGACGTTTAATCGATATTTCTAATAACTAAACCCTATTGGTGTATACAAACTCCAATAGGGTTTTTTTAGGTTTCCGAATGAAGATATATTCCACAATCGCATTGATGATCATGTCGTTCGTTTCTGAAGCATATGAGGTTTCAGGGAGAAGTTTATTAATCATGGATGCGCAAACTACGGTTGGCTTAGAAGCTTTAGGTGTGGAAGCCGCTAAAGTTGATGCATTGGAACGAGTTGAGCAAACCATTTCCAAGGGAGACAAATATGGACTTGTGTATTCCTACCAGCCATCCATTCAGAAACTTATTGTCTTAGCTCAGGATAAAGTTGAATGCGATGTTGGCATTTGCTTAGAAACAACCATTAAATTGATAGTCGATAAACAAATTGCTAAGGCTATCACTCAAAGCCTTCATAACAGTGCTAGTGGCATGTCGCAACTTGAGTCAAAGCCCAAAGATGTACTAAGTGCGCAGCTAAACCAATTTACATTGATAGAGTCACGCCACTCTCGGTTACCAATTGAGTTCCGCGCAGAAGACGGAATCTATTCTCAGTGGTTAAGGCTCAGAGCAAAGGAACAAAAGGAGCTTGTTAAACGTATCAAGGTATCTACGATATTTAAGGATACGGGGTTCGTTCCACAAGAAGTTAAGCTGAATAAGGTGCCTGTGTTTGACTCAATAGGTGAGCCATCAACGTCTCAGTACATTGCCTATTCGTTTGTCCTACCTGGTTCTGAGAAGATGAATGATCTGGTAAAAGCCGTTCCATCTTTAATCTCTGATACTCGGTATGTGACTATGAAGATGAGTGTCCCAGAGCTGTCCATAGAGCAGGTCGAATTTAGGGCTAAGTACCATTGCATGTTATTCGCATCGGCAGATGATTACTTATCACATCAATCGCTGACAACAGCTCAGTTGTTTCACCGAGAGCCAGAAGTAGCAATCAACGTGTCAGGAAAGATAGTCCATATAGGTCGTGGGTACTATTACGAAAAAGGTTCCGAATCTGATTCAGTATTCAAGCGTTCAGGGATACCAACCTATTGTGAATTGCTTAATGGAGAATTGGTGTTTCCTAAAGATACAAAACAGGCAACTTTATTGGGGTCCCATGTGACGGTGTTTAGTACTGTTCGTATCCGGGAGGTAGCCACGGATTTCCATGGGGATGAAACTAATATTGATGATTGGCTTCTCGTTGATTCCAACTTTGATAAAGCATGGATAGAGTCACGTTATACAGATGAGATTAATACGATCCGACAAGGATGCATTGATGCGGTGTGTTCTTCACAGGTTATAACCCCTAAACAATTCATGTTGATGCTTAATGGCGAACCCCATGTTGCCTTCTCTAAAGTCGCAGCCGGAATGAGATACCCATTCAGAATTGAGCGCTATCAACCAACGTACCCTCTTGTTGTTCCATACGTGGGCTTACAGACCGCAGGGTATGGTACTGCTTTGAGTTCGTTAACAGTGGAGGAGTGATGTATGGGACGTATGTTTATTTTGTTGTTTCTAATGTCTAGCCTAGTGACTGCAAAGCCATTCGACGCAACTGTAGAGCGCGTAGTTCCGAGAGATCAAGTAACGCAGGCTCTGTTTCAGCAATTGAAAGATGAAGCTGCGTTTTTAGCTGTCTCTAAAGCGGATCTACGTGGTTATGTAAAGACGAGTCAAAGTTATAACGGAACTTATCTAGAGACATTGAAGGTTCTACTACCTCTAGTAGCCGATGTGGATGTAGTTAGTCAATCAGTGAATAACTGCACTGGTGCTGATTTTAAATGTGTATCACTGACAGTCAATGTGGATATAGACAGAAGAGAGTTCCAGTCTCAGCTTGAAATGATAAAGAATGATGAAGTTTTAAGAAGAAGTCTGGAGCAATATCATAGGGAGCCTGGTCATCCTCTTCGAAAGCGCATTACGATGTTGTCTTCTCAGATCGAGAGTTTGAGTAAACGTGGTGAACAGTCTGATTTGATTAATTCGCTAAAGCTGCAGCTTCATGAGAGCAAGTTGGTGGAACGTGATATTAAGTCAATGCGAATTGTGACTGAAATTGCACGGCATTATTCGGATTTCATTATCTTTACTCAAGTTGAAGGTATCGAGCGCATTTCTAGTAACAGAGTGAAGGTTACATTACGTTCACGAGGTAGCTCATATGGCAATCATGACTTTGATTCTCGTTTAGCTGCAATTATAGATAGTAACGGTTATGCAATGGACATGTACCACCGAGTGGTGCATCAAGGAAATGTTTCTTCTCGCATCAGTCTAGGAAATCACTTTGATGATGGCCACCAGCTAAAAGTGCGACAGCTTTGTATTGAACCGAACTCCTTTGAATTTCATTCACCGGTTCTACAGGCTTTATATGAAAGTGACACGAAACTTACACTTCCGCTTTATTCACAAAGTAGATTTGCACGAGTTGGTAGCTTCAAGGGTGAACCTGTACCAAAAGAAACAAAAGTGGATAGTTACTCTTACTGTATTTGGGACAAATTCGAATACCAATATTCAGTTGAATTGGCGGATAAAGAAATAGAACACTTTGCGATGTCGGCTAGTAGGTCAGCGGCCAGTCGTCTCACTATTGGCATAGAACCGGAACAATACGCTCAGATGTCGCCTAAGCAATGGCAAGCGTATATGGATATCAATGGCTTACTTGATGCTACCCACCAGAAAAAGCCTCGTAGGGTGTCACAGGGCGCAATGTTGCCAGCCTTTGGCAACGATTCAACGCGATACCGTGAGAATGTGATCATCGGTTGTAATGCGGATACCGGCGACTGTCTAGACCGAGCAATACAACACTTCTAAATACATTCCCACCAATTTGGGTACGGAACATATTCATTAGTAGCTTTTTTGTTGTATAACTAAAATATGCAACAACAGGAGATTACAATATGTCACGAAGAACTGAGCAACAAAGCCACGATGATTTTTGTAATAGAATGCAGAACAACCGACGCAAAAATTCTGGAGTAAGGAGACGTGGCGTATCTCATCGTCATTCATCCCCTGAAAGAGAAGAAGACAAACTGTTTGGAGGTCTTCCATATGTTCATTGGCTTTCAAATGAGATGGATCGAGACAAAGCCTTTGAAGGTGACGATGATTAATGACTGCTGCGCGTTGCATTCCCTTCAATGTGCTTCACAAGTAGGGAAAATATTATGCTGTTTGAAGCGATCTACATTCAACAGTTTTACTCTAAAGGTTAAAATGGAAACTTAATTATCCAGTCTCAATCTTCATTACCTCGACACCTCTTTACTCCTTCACACCTAATAAACATCCAAATATCTTTCATTATTTAACCATTTTATCGCGTTATTGCTCCATTCTTTCTTTACTACCTTCGGTGTAAATGAATGAAACGGAGATGCGTATGGATTCCGATCTAGTTAATGGATATTTGAAAGAGCATCTATTCCCAAAGATGACCCAAGAAACAATCGATCAAGCCTTTGGTCACTTGGTCCCCAGATTAGGTGCTGGTGAAATGGTCGAGTTGTTATGCCCTTCCTGTGGAAACAAGGGGACCCACTTTTTAGGCACTGGCAGTTTCAACTGTGAGTCTTGTGGACCTACTTCGATTATCGACGCCTATTCAAACGACCACTCAGTAACACCACATCGCGCCATTATAGAATTATGTCGCCTAGCCGGTTTGAATATACCTGCTGACATTTACCGTGAACTCACACCTGAAGATATCAAATTCACGGATATCGTTATGGACATCGCGAGAATGAGAGTCTTGCCAAAAGAAGTGGAAGAGTGGGGGCTTTCAGTGGATGAACGCAATGTGCCTGACCATCTATCCTGTATTCCAGACGCTGAACAATTTATCGAATATGTGAACGCTGTTAACGGTTGGGTTCCCAATGCCGTTATTGATGCCATCACTGAGTTTCAAGGCGAACCCATCTTATTGTTCGTTAACAAAGGTCGCTTAGTGTTCATTAAACTCAATGGATACAGCTCCGCGAGATCACCATTCATCCGGTCTTACACAAAAGGCACTAACAAAACCAAGCGAGTGTTTGTCTCAGATGATCCACTGTTTATAGATATGTGTTGGTCTAAGGGCCTATCTGCATATTTTATCAATCCAAATTTTATGACCCCGAGAGCGATTGAGTTTCTGAGTGATGAATTCAAATCGAAATCGGTGGTTGCAGTGTGGACCAAAACCAAAAGCCAAGATTACGTATTTAGCCGAGATCAAAAAGTACATCGTTACGATTGGTTTAGTCGTAAGGTTCCAGGTTCTTATCAACGTATTGCGGAGTTAATTCAATGACTATTTTTAATGCAAAATATCAAGCGACGGTGCCTGTTTTAAATTTCGTAAGAGGCTGGGTCATTGTCCTTATTGGGTTTATGTTTTACACCTCACTGGTCAGCTCATCCCATAGTTACCACGCACCGGTGCAAGAAGTGATATCTCTTTGCCTACTTGCCGTCTGCCTGTCTTGGACTGAATTTGTAGAAATCAAAGAGGACACGGTTGAAACTTACTATCGCCATTCGCTACTCACCTTCATAAAAACACCAAGGTTCGTATATGAGATCCAAAGCGATTGGTCTTTAGAAGCTAGGCCCAGTTCATTTGGGTATACAATATGGACAGCCAAGAGCGATAACGCTTTAATTCAGATATTTCATACTGGCCATGTGTCTAATTGCTATAGCAAGAACTAAACTTTTCGTAAATTGTTGTATATAGCAAGTATGTTTGACCATTAGAGATTAAATGTATGAATTCGAAATTTGCTTTTTTTTTGGTAGCCTCAATGTCTTTCACTGTCTCTGTGTCAGTTGTCGCGTCTGAATCAGTGCAAGAAGGCGAGGGCAGTTTGAACCAACAATCCCTGAGCCAATTGGTAGAACAGCACGGGGACAAGACTATCGGTGGTTATGAACGGATGAATGAAGATGGCAACATTGAACAGTCTATTTATTCGGTGTCTGTACTCTTGGTCGATGGGGCGGTGAAGGCTGATCTTCAAGATAGTGAGCCAGTTAACTAAACGTTTTTGAAAGCACCCACCAGTTCGGTCATCAGTTACTTTTTCCTTTTCTTGCCTTAGTGGTGGGTTACAGTTTAGTCAGCATACCAAAGTCGTAGGCAAATAAATCTACTGTCGCCAGTGTCAATTTTAGTCTCATAAATAGATTCAATACTGACAATAGAAACTGCTTGTTCAACTAACCAGTTATTCAATCGCTCATGTGCGACATCCACAAGAAGTTAGTTAGCTGACGTTCTCGTGTTCATACCACATCCTAAAACATTAAATTTGATACGTTTTATCATCATTTTCCCTCTACGTTAGCCGTACCAAGACGCGTTGGTAATCAAGTTAGTCATTTGTTCTACTTCATTAGCGGATAGCGTTAATCTTGCGTCACCATGAGCCAATACAAAACGACCACTGACATTGACCAATCCACCTTTGGAACTTCCATTAGGCATCGTGTGTTAATGGTTGAAATTAGTATAATGTTGTTCGAAGTCATTGGAAGACAAGGGCTTTGAAAATAAAAAGCCCTGAAAACTCTCTATACCTGAAGATTGGTATAGTTGTAGTGCTTCTGGTGTCTCTATCCCTTCTAGAGTGGTGTTCAACCCCAGCTGCTTAGACAGGATGACAAAGTTTTCTAGCACTTTAATGCTTATCTCCTGCGATCTTGTATCATTGACTTTAAAGGTAATGAGGCTTCTGTCGAACTTGATTGTGTCGAACTTGATGGTCGTCAACATAGTCATACTATTGTGACCTGCAGTAAAGTCATCCAGAGCTAAATCGGCTCCCGACTGTTTCAGGAGCTCGATATTTCTGAGCATCATGTCATTGGTTTCAATTTTTGTTTGTTCTGTAATCTCTATTTCTATTGATATCCTTTCATTGACCACTGTACTCAAAGCATTGGCAATTTTTTTGATTGAATCAGTACACTGTAGAGTGTCGGCGGCAACATTAAACGATAAAGTGAAATCGTCAGTGATTTTATTTGTTATCAGCCAAACCTTTAATTGTTCGATGGCTTGTACAGCGATTTCGGTGTCTATTTCTGAAATTAAGCCTTCTTTGATCGAGAAGGGGATGAATTCTGCAGGTGGGATAACACAACCTTGGCATTCCCAACGTGCCAGTGCTTCACAGCCCGTTATCTTTCCACTTGTTTGTGAAACTCTACTTTGAAAATACGGTTTGATGTCACCATTATCTAAAGCAGTGTTAATACGCAGTACTTGGTTATTTCTCTCGCGAATCGTGATTACTTTTTGCATTTGAGTTAGAACGAGTCGATTGCCAAAGATGATCCCAATGATAAACCCACTGCACGCCATAATGACGCTTACTTCTTGAAAGATAGAAAGCTCTACTTTACCTTTTCCAATCAAGAGCCCAGCTAGACAAGCGGTAGCTAGTAAAGGCATACACAGAGATATCGCAAGTACGTTCCTTTCCTTCTCATATTCATTTTGTATTGAGTTAGTCATAGCTACTTATCTCGATTAGGTTCATTTCATGTCCCAATCAATTGAACTCTAATATTAATGATAAGTGTGCAAATAAGGCCCTTAAATTCATACATAGATTGTACAAATATCGGTTTTAAGCCTCTGAGCTCTATAGGGTAGTTAGATATCCACAAAATTTGTTAGTTGCTGGTGGATAAATACACAAAGTTGATTTGAGTGAATGGTTTAAAGTCTGCAGGGTTCAAGCATCGGATGTATAGAATCTTTTGAACGACTTAATAGAGTAGAGCAACTTACTGTAGAAATGAAAAAGTCGCTGTTAGGCGACTTTCACTCTGCCACATTTTCATGTGGATTCGTCAATACGTTGTCATGGCGCATTATATTGCCACAAACTCATCTTAGGTGGGACGAGCTGCATTGTTGTCAAATAGACAATCGATTTTCGCCGCTTGACTGATCCTTCGTCATGAATCTCTGATCCTCACTACTTATAAAGAGTAGGGTTAACGGACAGTTTCAAGTTAGTGATTGTTGAATCAATCTTCTCAGCCCAAGCAAGAATTTGTTGCTTATCGAACTTTAAACGCGTCAGTACCATACTGTTTGGGGCTTCAATAGCTATGCTGCCCCCGTTGACGTTCGCAACACGCAGTTGATGGCCATAGTGGGGAAATTGCTCATGAAACTTCTGATTGATTTCTGCAATGTCTTGGAGATTGTCTTTGATTGCCGAAAATTTAGTGTCCTGGAACACATCACACAAGCTTGTTGTCGCTCTCATAATTCTCTCCAGTTAGATGAGTACACATATGGTTGTACACCATCTAATAGAAAAATGAGTGTCGAATGAATATGACCTAATTGTTACCCAATTGAAGGTTTTTGGCCTCAAGTTCTTTGATGATGGTCTGGTTATTCGCTAGTTCTTCTTTTTGACTTTCGTTTTGCTGAGTAAGACGCTTAACATCATCCTCTAGGCGGCTACTGAAGGCACCTTGTCTTTCGATGGTACTAATGTTTTGACTGTTAGACATACGTAGCTCAGTAAACTGATCTGATAGAGAGGTTAGTCGTTCTGATGCAGTACCAAACCTTATCGTTGCTTGCTCTAACTCGCTGGCTAGGCGTGCGTTTTCAGATTTTGTTGTAATGTATTCCGCTTCAACTTCTGCTAGGTCAGTGCTGAATTTGTTTCGACTCTCACGTAATTCTTTGATCAGTTGAATATCGCCCTGAGCCTGAGTTTCGAACCTGATGATTTCTCCGGATTTCTGAGTCACAGTGTCACTTAGTTCGGATATCTTGTTTCGACATTCATTGAGCTGAGTTTCTAAGTTGCCTATTAGTGTCTCTTGGTTTTCGAGTTTGACCTCAGTCTTGGCCACTTGGCTTTGAGCCTTATCAAGATCGATTTTTTGATTATTCAACTTGTCCTGCAAGCCACCAATCTCATCCGTCAGCCGTTGTTCAATACCTTCACAGTTCTTTTGGCTTTGCGCAAGTTCGGTTGTAAGCTTGGTTATCTCTTTGTCTTTCAATGAAATTGTAGTGTTTGATTCTTCAAGCTTAACACCGGCTAACTCCAGCTCACCCTCCGTCTTCAAAAGGAGTTCATTGGCCAGATCTGCTTCATCTTTATACATGAGAACTTCGGCATTGTGCTCTGCATCTTTAGCGGCGCTTAATCGAGTGATTTCAGTTGAAAACAATTCAACAAATTCATCGCTAAAGCCTCGTTCTCTGAAGAGGTCCATTCGTTTGTTCTTAGCTTGAGTGTTCCATTCACGGACATCCACGTTAATCGTGGAGGTAGATTTAACGTCCGGCATCATTGATAAGACATTGCGAACACTGGTTTTCTCGCCTTTAACGAAGAGCGAATCACAAATTTCAAAAACACGTTGGCGTCGTTGTAGTTGATCTGCGGTAAGGTCTTTCTGTGTGCTGATGTCGCTCATTAGATGGTACTCAAGTTCAGATTTCGATGTCATTCATTATAATCGAACATTGGTCGAACGTCTAGAACGAACGAACACCTGTTCGATGTTCGATAATTGTCGTGTGAAGCGAAGCACAGTAAAAATGTACCGTTCATTTACTGGATGCGTTGTTGTTAGAATTTTAGCCCCTCTACCCTCCAATAAAAGTGACACTGTAATTAACTCAGATAAATTGAATATCAGGATAATCACGCGTAGATTTAAAGCCATAAATTGCACATTTTCTAGATCTCAGATAATTACAATTATATGTGATCTAGAAAAAATGCATGGAATTGGTTAGACTGTAACGAACTACGAAAGCATAAGTTGGAAATGATATGGTCGGCACTGAAATCTCACTTCATACGGACTTTTCCCGTTTAAGGCCAGAACATGTTCACCAGGCAATCATGCTCGCACGAAAGCACGGTACATCGAACGAACAGTACCAAAAAATTCAAGATGCTATTAACCATCTTTTGCGAGAGTTCAATAAACGTGAAGAGCGTTATGCTAAGAACTCACTTTCTCAACTCTATAGCAACTGGTCACGATTTGAGAAATGGTGTCACGAGCATGAACATCACCCATTGCCAGCAGCCGCAGAAACCATCGAATTATTCTTTGAAGATAAGGTCGACGACTTACACCGTAACTCAAATCGATCTTATGCGTGGGCCATTTCAAAAATTCATCGTATCTCGGGTTGTCCGGATCCATTTCTTGATGAAATCGTGCGTGACAAGATGGCCGGTATCTTTCGAAGAAAAGTTGAGGCGGGTGAACGAATTGTACAGGCTTCAGCGTTTCGAGAGAAACACTTAGATAAGATAACCGAATTGTGGCGTCATTCCCCTAGCCTACGGTATCGTCGTGATCTGGCTTTGCTGACTGTTGCTTATGAAACCCTACTTCGTGCGTCGGAAATCGCAAACATCCGTTTTGGTCACTTAGAGTACCCAGGTGACGGAACGGCTTTGCTGACTATCCCTATCACGAAATCTAATCATAGTGGCGAACCAGATACAGTGGTGTTTAGTCCAGAAGCTGTTGATATTATTCATGAATACGTAGAATTAGCAGGGCTTGATGACACAGATGAACAAGCTTTCTTGTTCGTCGGTGTGAGCCGACACAACACGCCATATAGACCAAAGTTAATCGACCCAGCCCACCCTGAAAGCGGCAAAAAACATAAGAAAATGACGTCATGGACTATCGAGCAGATCTTCAATAAAGCATGGGAAGCGCTTAATTTGGGCAAGGTTGGTATTGCCACTTTTACTGGCCACAGTGCAAGAGTTGGCGCGTGTCAGGATTTATTGACCGATGGATACACCATCTTGCAAGTACAGCAAGCTGGACGTTGGTCCACACCGGCTATGGTGATGAGGTACGGTCGCGGAATATTGGCAAAAGATGGTGCAATGGCACAGAAACGCGCATCTAGAGGACGAAAATAACCAGTCTTTTGAAACCCCGCAGCTGACAGCTGCGGGGTTTCATTATCCGCCGAGTCGGTTGAATTTCTCTATATTGATTTTAGCTTGGGGCATTTGCATTTTATGCCTCAAATTGAAACTACTGAATAAGCTGGCTATATCTCTTTAGTTGTCGTTAGGGTATACAGAAACTGGCTCACACTCATTCCATACGGCTTGATCAGGTTTCGTATAAATCTCCGTTGTTTTTGAATTGCTATGAGCCATCCTCTTTGTGGCACTTAAGCCTTTCTCTTCAATCATTCGTGCCGCTAAGGAACGAATCTCATGGTACGTCGGTCTTTGGTTACTTGGTAAGTGCGATTTGACACCAACTTTGTCACGTATCTTGCTGAACTGCTTGCTTAGGTAATGACTTTGGACTTGGTAGATATGGTCACAATCTTTAGCAACGCCTCTTTGTCTTTGTATTGGTTTCATGTGGACGATGTAAGGGCAGCGTATACGGTCTGTATAACTCATCTGCACAATGTCAAAGATAGACTGTGTGACAGGGATTTTTACTCTGGATGCCTCTGAATTTGAGACTTTTTGCCTATGTATATACAAGTAACCATAAATTTTTACGCCATCAACCATTACAGGTTGCTTATCCTCATTCCAGACAATTCCGCAATGGTTATCTCTTGGTGAACGTAGGTTGTATTTGATACGACATATTTCATTGATCGCATGCGTCGTCTCTAACGTCAATGCCATTGCCACCTTAAGAAAGAGTGGTGCGCTTTGATAAATCAATTCAAACTCTTCTAGTGTTAGTCTTTGACGCTTTTTAACCTGTTCTTTTTTAGTGACCCGGAGACGTTTTTTATTGCGCATGAAGTTATCAGGTATATACGATTGATCTGCTAAATAACTGAACGCTTTATTGATCAAACTGAGGTTGTTGTTGTAGCACTGAGCTGAAAATTTAGCGTAATGAGTATTTAAGAAGACATTCAGCATTTGCAAGTCTAATTCATGGGTAAGTGTCGTTCCTAAATCAGCACAGAGCTTCTTCATTAGTAATTGGTACTTCTCCATCGTACCTTTTGAAAGCTCTTCTCGTTTGATTAGCGGAAAGATTTTCTTCAGTGCTTTTTCTAAAGGAATATTGAAGTCGTTTAAAGAAGTGTGTCGTGGCTTATCTGGGACGCTATCGAGAGTCGGTAATGAAGCTTGGTGTGCTTTCTCTATGAGCTGTTCCATAGACCGGTACTTGATATTGTAGTTAACCGCTTCATTGATCGCGTGAAGTTTCTTCGTGCCTACAGGGAAAGAGTAGAATTTCCCTGACGCAAGCTTTAGGCGGTAACGTACCTTGCCATCTTTGTGTTGATATCGATAAAGATAAGGCGGTAAATCTTTGTGTTTATCAGTTCGTTTTGTACCCATATTTATATTACGAAGGTGAGCTTATAACCGTCGTTCCTTTTAGTTACGTTCGATTGTTACATACTGGATTACGTTATGCATCGCCAAATAAGTCAGGGAATATTATGGCCTATGGCAATCGTCGCATTCAAATTCACCACCCGCAGGATTGCCACAAAAACCATCTTGTACTTCTCCGCAGTGAGGGCAATATAGAGCGACATTCATTGTGTGCAATTCTGTCACTGTCTTCATATTATCTTCCTAAGATTAACTGTGAGTTTGTTATACATCCCAAGACTCCCAATTTAGCTTCGTATCGAGTTTCAATATTTAGACGACGCTAGAGCAGACTGAAGAACTCAAAGGTGCTCTTCTCGATCTTTACGTTTTTGTTTGTAGGCAATTGTCGCCACTGCCGCAACGAAACCGAAGGTGAGTAAGGTTTCAACGAGGCCGAAAAGTTGCCCGTTAAAGCCAGTAACTATCATTACATGCGACCCAATGGTTAGGATGCTTAACCTGAGCAACGCTTTATCAACAGGTCCCATGTAGTCAGTGAGATCGTACTTGAGTTTGCGCATTATTGGCGACTCTCCTTAACTGCTCACGGATATAGCCTTCTTGCCACTCGATATGGCAATCAGGGTTAAACTTCTCCCCTTTTCTACTTGCCATGACTCCGGCTTTGAATTCAGTCGTGTGGTTTGTGTTAACGGTGATAGTCGGTTCGCACATCTCGCAAGCTACTGCCGACAACAAATGAGTAAACATGCCTGAGTCATGTCGCTTCTCAGTGATCTCTAAGATTCTGACCAGGGCATGTAACTCGTTACAATTGAATTTGGCCATCGTTAATCGTATGACAGGGGACCATTTCTCATATTTTTCAATGAACCCCTGCTCTCCTGAAAGAAATATTTGTTGTTCACGACATTGGTAAAGCCGTTGAGCTGTAGAAACGATTTTTATTGAAGTCATATCTTTGCCTTTAACGGGAAGGTTTGAACTGCAATTCTGTTTCGTCTGACTGGTGCTTAGGTACTGTGACCTTAGATTGGAAATACTTGCCTCGCGGCAGCTGATTACCCACAGGAACGTGCGCAATCCAGTCATCGAATGCTGGTTTAGAATTCGAGGGGAGTCGTTGCCTTATAAACGGGTCTTTTAGCGTGTCTGCCATTCTTGCTCTCTACTTTGTTAAGTACTACTGAGTTCAGTATCCAACAACCCGATACAGGCATGTTCAAATAAAGAGCTTGAATTGGAGAATAGATTGCGTATCACAAACGCGGTGGGTAGAAATTAGCAGGCGATTCTAGGTAAGTCGCTCCATTTAGTGGTGTATTGCGGAGACAGCATTTCGCGGCGCATACCCCAAGACTGTCTTGTAGGTGTTCCTTGCGCAGCCAGAAAGATAGTGTCCATTCCATACTTTGCGTTTATCTGATCAAACGAAGCCATTAACTTTGCATTATTGGGTTGTGGGTTAAATAGGTCAGCTTGCTCATGTCTTCCGTCAACGAGGTCAATCAGCCCAACACCGACTTTGTAGTACTGAACACCTTCTTTGTAGAGTGTTTTGGCCAGAGCACAGGCCGCACTGGTTAAGGTATCCACATCAGCTGTCGCGTACTCAAATTTGTGAATCGCTTTGAAACTAACCGGCTTTTCGTCAAAAGGTGAATTTCCTGCAAAGCAAACCAACATTTTACAAAGTGACTGTTGAGCACGGATCTTTCGCGAGGCAATGCCCACATGCAGACTGATAGCTTGTCTAAGCTCATCGAATTCCGTTATGCGCTTACCCAGACTGCGGGTAGAAAAAACTTGTTGTTTGTCTGCTCTTGCTATGTCGAATGGAATACACTTTTCACCATTCAGTTCTCGTATTGTGCGCTCTACACCGACATCGAATTCTTTTCTCGCCTTCGATGGTGACAAATTCGCTAATTGCGCTGCAGTAGTAATACCCATGAACTGAAGTGACTTTGTACGTTTCCGGCCAATTCCCCATACAGAGCCCACGTCGATAGCCTTGAGAATTTGTTGGGTTTCTTTCACTGAATCCAAAACACATACCCCCTGATAACCAGGTAGTTTTTTCGCTGCATGATTCGCCAATTTTGAAAGGGTGAGCGTCGGGCCGGTTCCCACACAGACCGGGATCCGACACTCTTTCCATATTGCCTTTCTAATTGCTGCGCCATGCTCTCGTAAACAAGGGATGTTTACGCACTTCTCCAGATTTAGGAAGCTTTCATCGATAGAATAGATCAGTTGTTCAGGTCCAAAACGAGCAATCACTTGCATCATGCGGAAGCTCAAACTAGAGTACAATTCGTAATTCGATGAGAAGACTGTAACGCCATGCTGCTCACATAATGCCTTGATTTTAAAGTAAGGTTCGAATTTAGGAATGTTCAAGGCTTTCGCTTGATTATTTACCGCTACGGCACAACCGTCGTTGTTACTAACGGTGATCACTGGCTTACCGCGTAAATCGGGTCTGAATACCTGATGGCAAGAATTGTAGAAAGAATTTCCGTCTATCAAAGAATACATAGTTAACCCGAAAACATTGTTGATACGCGATGTAATCTAATGGAACTCGACACCACTCCTTCTATTGAGAAGCAATCGTGGTCATCAATTTTGACCGGTTTCATAGAATCATTTGCACTGAGTAAGCGACGACCTTTGATATCTAAAATTTTACAAACCAGTTCACCGTTTAAATTTCCGATGATAGTGTCGTGTTCCTTTGCAGTAAGAGCTCGGTCAACAATCAGTACATCACCTGAAAATATTCCTACCCCTTGCATGCTGTCTCCCTGCGCCAGAGCTAAAAAAGTCGATGATGGGTGTTCCACCAGCAACTCATCGAGACTCAACTCCAGCTGTTTATATTCAGCAGCTGGGGACTCGAAACCAACCACACCTGCACTCACCGGATAAGTTAAAATATTCATAATTCACACTGTTCATTTATACAGTATGATTCTAGCCTTGAATTTAGATAAAAGGCAAGTGAATGTCTTTCAAAGATTCCGAGTCTACTGAACTTGGGGTGTGATGTAGGTTGAGACGGCGTTGCTTTGAGATGAAGAGCCCGATATACGATAACATAATGTGCTATCGTATAAATTCTTGTTTAGACCAATATATCTATGATCTCAATATTTGGGTTTTAGACAAATAATGTTAAGTTATTGCAATAATTGATAAATTTTAAAGGTGTTACCATGCCATTAGTTAGGTTTGCAGTTTTAGTCGTTATATTATGTTTCGCTTGGTTGGCTCTAGTTCATATTTTCAATGACTATGGTGTCGGGGTTGGTCTGATCTGTTTGGGCTTGTTTATGTTTCTCGGAAGGAAGCTATCAAAGAGAACGCTGTCAAAACTCAAGTCTCGACAGCAGTAAACCATTCACTCGCACACAATACCATCCCCGTCTCGGTCAGACATGAAGGCGTATGCTGGGTGATGCGCCGTTACTGGTGCAATCCCATGATTTCGAGCTTCTGCGCAAGTGATTCGTCCATTGTTGTTATCGTCATACATTGACAACGCATCTCCCGTCGTTTGGCTGATGTATTCGCTAGGCGTACTTCCTGCAGGTGGGTAAAACACCATCTCAAACGACTGACAATTCTGGATAACACTCTCCAACGTGTTTACTTCGACAGGGTTTACACTAAGACCGTACTTAGTTTTTATTTGAATGACACGTTGCGCAAACCAACATTGGTTTCTTGGTGGTAACCACTCGCCTGCATCCAAACCGCATTTCCCTGTAGCGCTACAACGGTTCACGGCTGGGGATGCAAGAGTTAAGTTCAATAGATCGGTTGCAAATGCTTTTCTCGTTTCTGTGCTCGCAGAACAGAGTCCACTATCATGCCCCTCACTCGCAGCAACAATATGCTCAATGTCTGTCTCAGACGTCGACTGGTAGTAGATTCCAGTATATGGACCGTAAATATGGCCTTCCATACTTTCCACTATCGCGTGCTCTACAGAGGCTGGGTAAGGATACTGAGTATCCTTGTCATAGGGTGAGCAACGATGCTCTTCCGCAACAACCAACCCACGCCACATTTCATTTCCTAAAGATGAAAACGAAACGAGCAAAGCAGTTACATAAATTAGATTACGAACAATCCTTATCATAACTTTCTCCAAGATGATAACTAACGTTACATTGTCACTAAAACTATGACCAACAGCTAGACAATATCTGTGACCACAGTCGTTGGCCTTTCTTATGACCGCGTATATCGACGACTTTCACGGTAACAGGCGTGCCTACGAGTTCGGTTTCATATTTCTTGCAGGTCTTTATGTTATATAAGTTTCCAGACGCATTAGCCAGTGAGATGCCCAATTCTTTTGACAACCCTGCCGCAGTGTAATGTCCACCGGACTCCAACATAAACGCCGCCACCTCTTGAGTGCTCATTTTATCCTGTGTCTCGCCTGTAGTACTTAAGATGCCTGAATTCATAACCGTCATACCCCTTTATATTGACCAGCATCATATTCGCGCATGATATTGGTCGCTGTGAGCTCAGATACCTCTATTTCTCCGTCTATACCACGAGTCTGATCTGAAAAACGGACACGGAGTGTTTCGCCAGTATCTTCGATAACTTTTGCATGTATTTGCTGGCCACTCGATGAATACCCTCGACCAGTGTTAAACGTGATTTCACTTTCTTTTGTCTGCATATCAACTCCTGAAATTGGATTTAACCTGGATATACAACATCGATCGGGTTTGTTAAGGACTAGCTCGCTTGAGCCATCACTATATTTGGCTGCGGCCATTGTTATGCTGGATTGTTCATGATTGAATGGAAAACCTAAAAAATTTCAACTCACTGTTTTATGGGCAGTATATTGGAGATGACATTCATGTCGAAGCAATTGAAGGACGGCGGGTTGCAATACGTATCTCGCATATTGACTAATAAATATAATGTTTCATTTTCAACTCTTATACTCATTGATGCTACGAGAAACGGTAACTTAATGACTGTGATAGCCGCACTTTACGGAATCGAAAGCAGCAGTGGTCAGTCATACCAATTCCTTAGTGATACCGTTAAGCATGCCAACAAGAAAGCAACGCTACCAATTTTCCAAATCACGAATATGACCAGACATGACTTAATAGAAATGGGAATAGAACCGATTTCCGGAAGGCGTCCACGCTGGCTATCGTTAACCAAATACGGAACGACTATCCTGAAAGAATACGACAAACTGATGTATGAATAAGGCTCCCACATTGAGAGCCATATCATTACTATCTTTTGTTTAACACGCGCTATTTAATCGGGATCGACTCACGTTTTGTCGGCTTCTCATTGTAGTGAATTTTCACGATGTGGTTATTCTCTAACCTTTGTTCAGCCATCAGATTACGATACTGTTTATAGGATTTTCGCTTAAGCAAACACTGATTAATGTAGACAGCAAATTTATACACGGTGATGACAAGCCAGTTTTTGGGCTTCTTATTCACATCGACGACCGCATGACTTAATTTTATCTTTATTAGTAGTTCCCACAACTTCCCACTAATTACGTGAGTGTTGACGCTGAGTGATTGAAATTCACTACCATTCAACGCGTCAGTGAACATCGTCATCTCTCTGATCAATTGATCTTTTTTACCTTTTATTGGTTTGTAAGGATCTGTTAAATGGAGGGTTATATCTGATGAGCGTTTCCAACCATTTGTGAGTGGATACCACTCCAGCATCAATAACTCGGTTCTACCGAATACTAATTTTATCGGTGATATCGTCACCCAAGCCATGAACACTAGCAATAGAACAAGAACATAATCCCAGCCCGATGATAAGCAAAGCCATAGATTCTCTAAGGTCACATTCTCGCTATACCTTTTATTGATAAAGGTGTCGGCCCAATGAAATTCATCAAGAGCAAACAAGAGTAGATAAAAAACAGAGAACTTCGTCATTTGTTTGGCCGTCTTACAGAAACGGTGTAAATATTCGGAATGAAACATAGAGAGGTTTGTGTGCGTCGGATCATCGAGCACAATCTTTTCATAGGCGATGTTTTTAATGGCTTTAGCCTGTAAGAGAAAGACGCCCATTGCGACTATGAACACATAATCACCAAAATAACAGGAGATTAAGATACACAGAGCCGGAATGATGAATTTCAGGTTTTGAATAACTACCGTGATGACGTTCATCACGTAATAAGTTAAGAGTGAGCAAGTTTGCTTTAACATAAGAATGTATTCCTTTTGATTTAAACCTACTCAATTTTTCTGAGATTCCAAAATTTTTTTTCATATTCCTCAAAACTACCGTGTACTCACTTTGGGTGATGCTATTGTTGGTACTTCAATGCACTTAACTCACAGGAGAGAGATATGATTTCATGGTCAAATTTGGATGACGGCACTTACGAACTAAAAATTAGTGATGCGTTTAATATGGTGCTCTACCCATCAGCTGGCTATGCCATCGCGACGGGTGTCGATAGGAAGATCAGTTTATTTGGCTCGACTCTTGAAGAGCAGAAGCAAGATGTTCAAAGAGCGGTAGTCGCTATACTGTTAGACATCGCGAAAAAGGTGTCGCCGGATGATGTTAGGTACGGTCGTTAACTAACTTTCTCTGTATCCACATAGAGAGCACACATATCGTGCATAGAATGAGTGAAATATCGGCTAGAGATTTGGTATCGACGCTTAACAATGAAGAAACAGGTTCGACATACATCATGACGACCAAGAGAGTAAAGGCGACTGTCAGCCTCTTATAACCTCTTCCAATAGACATACGCATAACCTTTACTCCATGTTCCAATTTTTGATGGAAAGCAACCCAATTGGCCCTTCTGCTAAACTGTAGATGACGGCCCAGAGCTTCCACGAAATGCTTTCGTGTGGGTTCTTAATCCATACGAGAATTGCGGGAGCGGTGCCGCATCCAACCCAAAACCCAAATGTGATATAGAAGATCACCAATAACCATAGTTCTTGCATAAAGTTGAGCTCCTTTAAGTGTCTAGCGCCTTTTCCTCGACGCATTCTTGATGCGCTACTGACAATTGCTTGGTTTAGAGATGCTTCACAACAACCGCATTTTCACCGACCTTTGTATTGCAATAAGGGCATCGAGAAAAGCAATCAACACCTATGTTCTCAAGCACTTTCACTGGCAACTTATTCGTCATACAAGGCTCATTTTGTTTTTAACCAATAATTGTATACAATAACATAATACGTTATTTAAGAGTCTTCCAGAATGACAAACCGCAACGCTGATTGGGTGCGATTCTTCAAATTAGAAGAACAGTTCTTCGACGATGTGATCTCTTCTTCAAGTGAAGTGGAGTCATTTGGTTCGCATTGCTACCCAAAATACATTGAAGAATTTACTGAATCGGGCCATCTTCGTCTGACCAAACCTCAACATATTCGATGGATAGGTCACGTCAATGGCGATCTGGACCTATTCGATAAACTTCAAAAACAAGCGGAAGAAATTTATGACTTACACCAATCTCTAACGCTTTCTGAAAAAAGATGCTCTCGTGAACCGATATTTTTATCGGACGCGACGCGTATCGGTGTTTACAAAAACGTTGCACACTCTTCAAATCTAATCACCAGTACTGAAGAAGTGAGTTTAGTTCGAGGTAAATATACCGCTACGCCAGCTGATGACATTCAGAAATACAACGAAATGCGAGAGGAACTGATTAGACTCGGCTTTAGCACAGCTATAGTGTCGTTGGCTCCAGTAACACTGTCACTGAAAGTAAGCACAAAAGAACTAGTTAACCATTTTGGTCGCGAAGATATTGTGTACCGGAGACAAACCGGTCACCAATACCGCAGCCGAGTATATTCGGATCGAAAATCCAAGCCGATGAAGCTTGGGTTCTTTATTAGTTTGAATCCAATTACTTATCACTCAGTTGTCTCTCCCAGAGAGTCACGCGAAGACTCGTACCTAAACAGCGGTGAAGCCATTCCATTCGTTGGCCCATGCGACGGTGAGTTTTGGATCAGTAAGACCTCATAATACCCCTTATGAGGTCACTTAACCGATTACGCTTGCTCTTCTACGTCAGATGATTCGGTAGACTTCTTCTCTTCAACCATCTTTTTCGTTCCGCCAATAGTCAACAGTAGACCCGCTAAAGTTGGAAGTAGCTGAAACATCGCGAGGTTTTTGACATCAGTTGGAAGACTGTTTCCCAAGACGACTTCTTTTACAAACTCAAAAAGCGGGTAACCACTCGTTGCTGCTTGAAAAAACAGAGACATTCCACAACACAGCATTAATATCAAGCCAATGCATGTAATTCGAAAGTTAAATTTCTTCATATTCTTGTTCATCATTTCTAAATACCTTATGTCTACTGACTGTTTGTGTTCAATTCAGTTATACACGGCCCAATGTCTCCTTTTACAAATTAGCGACACGAATATCGAAAGTTATTTGACAAACCCTACCGGCTAATACTGGCTCCATGGAGCCGTTTGGGGACCTCCACCCCCTTAGTTATGTCAATTTAATCGCATAGATCGGCCTGCTTATTTGAATTTCTTTGCTCGATGCTGAGTTATTCTCGGTTTACATAGCCGATCTCCGACATCGTGCGCAGCAAAAGAAAACTGGAGTAAATCATGACGACCAATACGACTTCGCCCTCCCCAGAAATAAGTAGCACTGTCCGGTTAGTGGCCGCGTTAAAAGTGTTAGGTGTAACAGATGAGACGCCCTTGCATTTACGCCAACTGCTCATCAGTAGCATCTTGTCGGTTGCTAGGTTTAATGCTGACGTCGATTTAATTGATATTTGTGAGGCTTCATTGGATCGCTTGCGTACCGAGCTCAAGGACAATATCAGCGAAAGCTCGGGCTCACCGATTCATTAATTGGAGGAACAATCCATGAAATTCAATACAAAGTACCTTCTTTCTTGCGTGGCCATAAACTGGTTAATGTCCATCGGTGTCGCTAATGCTGAGTCAGATAAAGTGAATTTGCATACATGGAAGCAGTACGGCGAAGCTGCGTCAGGAGACTGGACGGTGAGTTCAGATGGCCAAAGTGTCTACCAAAGCATCAACGGACACCCCACTGCGTTTATGAGTGCAACCAAATACGAATATCGAACCTTCAAAGGGGTTATTCAAGTAGATGCGGGAGCTGGAGACGATGACTACATCGGGTTCATTTATGGCGATCCTACTGCTGGTGGTTTTTACCTCTTCTCATGGAAAAAACTGCCAACCAGCGCAGACAATGGATTCAGTTTAATTTATTTCGATGGCACCTTAGATGAGATGAAATCATATGGCTGGACGGTTCATGATGTTGAACAAGGCCAAAACACCATCTTGGGTAAGAAGCGAAATGTAGAATGGATGCATGGCCAGCCCTACCAATTTGAAATGCAGCTATTTCCGAATCGGATCGTGACCAAGTTAGATGGCGCTACAATCTTTGACGTCAATGATCTAACCGTTGCACCGGGATATTTCGGCTTCTTCAACTGGTCACAAGGGAATGTGCGTTATAACTCCATTCAGCAACTGTATCCACCTATCGCTGAACACAAGACTGGCGATATATCACAAGGGACTCCTTTTACGGTGGCCGGGACTTGGACAGACAAAAACCCAACCGACTCTCACACCTGCATGGTAAGCCAGCAACCGTATTATGGTTTAGTGACGATGACGCCCCCATGCACCTTTACCTATACCCCATCACCAGATAATGATGGCATTCAGACATTCAAATATAGAGTGACTGACGAGTCGAACTTGTTTACAGACGGGATTGTCGATGTGAATGTACGTTCGAGTGGAACATCTTTCACGTTGCCACCACACCTTATATCTGGACAAGAAAAAAATGTCTTCACCCAAATCAAGTCAACGAAGACTGACGGAAAGCCCGTGGTCAATATAATCAATAAGCCTAACTTTATGCGATTAAATGACTTGGGTGTCATCGAAATGAATCCGACGGATGATGATCTTGGGATGCATCACGACATCACCTTTGAAACGAGCGATGGCCTCTCGACGTACAATGCAGGCACATTTGATATTCAGGTCATACCCTCGACAAACAATGACTACTTGAACCAAAACTTCGAAATTATCACCTCTGACGTGCAGCTGCTGAATTTGGACAATACGCCTCACACACTAGTCACCATTCCAGCACTTGAAAGTGGTGAAGGAAATTTAGTGGAAGGCCCACATGAGGCTTTAATCACCGCTGATGCCAGTAACACCCATGACATGATGGTTGGTGATAAGATTGCCGCACCAGGTGATACGGTATCTATCACGGTCAACCTTGATAAAACAGGGACAGCTTTACCCATTTTCTATTTTACTCCGGATGCAGAAATAGCGAACTTTAGCATTGAATTCCCTTGGATCGACTCACCTCATGATTGGCGATACGTCGTTCAGAGAACTTGCTCAGACGCCGATTCAAATCGATGTGATCGGACATTGGAGATGGACCGGTTGAAAGCACCAACTGGCAACTTGCAAGTCTTTCTCAGAAAGAGTGCCAATGCTGAGTATCATAGTTATGGTTTTGCTGACCCTTCCACTTGGCGCGATTCCGATTTGGACGAACACCTTGCGACACTCAGTGAAGGTGACATAATGGCCATCAACATCAATCAGAAATCAGATGCACTGAACGACTTCATCAATCAAGTTATCACACAGTTTGGTGATGGCGATTTGAGTAATAAGCTATCAAATATTGAAGACCAAGCGATATTGCTCTATCGAATTGGAAGTGGAGTAAAAGAATATAAAACACAAAAGAGTACACGCTGGGGGACATCTGCAGTGACATGGTTGAGTTTGAACCAGTAACAGATGGAAGATGAAAAAAATTGCTCCCAATGGGAGCAATTTTTGTTTTAGTTAAAATTGTTCTGGTACTCGAATACCATGACTACGTAACAACCTGATGAGGTTGGACTGCACGTAAGCCAAAGTACATTCGCACCCTTCAAAATAACCTTTGTCGATAGCCAAACTGGTATTTCGACGAAGTTTTTTGTTTTGTTCATCTTCTCGGAACTCAAATAAGAGCGCCTTTAGATCATCTTCTAAGCTGTTTGTTTGAGTTGGGGCTGTTTCATTCGCTACAGATTCCGAAGCTTGAAGTTTCATCCATGACCAAACATAGCTTTTGTTAGACTGCATTGATTCAGCAAATCTTCCGATAGTCCTTATGGATTGATGTTTCGCATACTTAGACCATAGGGGCTTGGCCAATTCATCAGTCAGGAATGGGACAAACTTAATTGACATCGTTTCTTGTATGTTTTCATTCGAAGCACGTAGTGGAACGATTAACGTATCCCCAAATTCGACAAATGAATGAGACGCAGCCATTAAGAACTCAATTGAGTAGTTTCTGGTCGGTGTAAGTAACCCGTGTTTGCTCGTATCGTAATCAAAATGATTATCGTGACGTCGTAAGCACAAGTACTCATGAAAGGCAGTACTAAACTTACATGGGGTAAGAGAGTTATTAATCATAACCCACTCAGCATCTATCACTTTATTGAACATGAGAACGCTCCTCTTTCTTTACTTCCAAACCCATCACGACAGGTAAAAAAGTACGTTGAAACTGACCAGCCACCAGCACGTCGCCAACGTAAATAAATTGGGAACCGGCATGTTCAGCTGTTTCAGGAGTGAAATTAGGGTTAGGTACGAATTGACGAGTGCATTCAAGTGCAACAACGGTCCAATCACTGGACATTGCGAACTCTTTGCTCTGTTGAGTCGTGTAACCTTGGTTGAGGTAATGCTGGTAACTTTCCTCGACTAAGAATTCATCACGAATCGTAAGTTGTTCACCAACAGGGATCGTCTCTGCACCAAATTGACAATCTGCAATTACAGTGGAAGATGACAAGCCAATGATGCAAGTGAGTGCAAATTTGCTCATTAGGTTACAATTCAAATTTGCTGGTTTTGTTGTGAAAGACATAGTAATTCCTCGGTATATTTCGTGCGTAAGCACATGGGGTTTAGTAAGTGCAGATGTCATTTTTTAGAATGAATATCGATTTCTGAACTGCATGATTTAAGGACCACCTCAAGATTCTCTTCGGGGATCTCGTTAACTAGGCGACCTAAAAAATATTCCACAACGACGGCTACATCAGCACCTTCTAGATGCATTGCGACCGGTTCTGCCATGGCTTTTTCTGTCATTTCAATATTCATAATCACACCTGTTGCTGTGAGGGTAGTTGTCTAATTTTCCAAGCGATTCCTTGCGGGAATGACCTAGCGTAGCGATACACATTTCCTGCTTCTGTATCTTCAAACATTTTCTTCTTCACCTTGCCGTTTATCTTGTAGAACAAGATAAAGTCAGCAAACTTACTTATTGGGATATTTCGTGGCATGAGTTAGCTCCTCCAAGAACTGGAATTCGAGACGTAGTAGGCCACCACACGGGTTAGCTAATATGTCCCGTGTTGGGTTAGGTTTATTGGGGTTTAGATGGGATCTATCCGTTGGTGTTTGTTGGGTTACAAACTCCGAGCGATGGGTTACTTCTTGAGAAGGGGTTGTATAACGTCATCTTGAAAAAGATGGTCTATACGAGCAATGATGCAGTCGCCTGCGTAACTATCTATTTGGGCACTTTTAGCTTTCAAATCATTGAATGATTGATAGGTATCAGTGAGTAAATTTGATGGTGGTCTATTGAGCAATTTAATGCGTCTGACAGATTTAATAAGACTGATCTCGATGTCTACTAAAGCTGACAGTTGTTCGAAAGTAGTCATGTGGTATCTCCATTTATTCAATGGTCAACAATGAGAGAAAATCACTAAATCAAAACTTCGACAATTGGCACACTGACGTAGCCAGTTCTGCATGATTTTCCAGTTAATTTAATAATTCCAGCCTCGACAAGAACATCTTCAATTCCAGTGTTTTCACTGTAGTTTTTGATGCAGGTTTCATTTGTCAGTAGGTTGGCATTACTAACACAGGTTGTTGCAACACAAATTCGTTCACCGGGAAAGGTGTCGTTGTTAATGTTGTCATCGGTTTCAGCAGCAATCAGCTCAAGCGCAATTACACCGTTAGCGTAATGACGTTTAGCAATGCAGCAATCAAAACCAAGGAAGTTAAGTACATTCATATCTGGACTCCAGTTATTCATGGGACTATTTGGTGTGTAAACAAGATTTGTACGGGAACGTTGGTAACTCAGAGAGAGTTATTAGGGGCAGTCAAAAGACTGATTACATTTCAGATGGCGTAATAACCAGGTGAGTTAGAGGAATTTCCTCGCTGCCCATTGGACAGTGTGTTACTCAGTTTGCCCTTGTACTATGGCAAAGTAATCAGTGACTGTTTCCAATTAGTCAGCTTATTTTGCTTGTTTTGAGTACGCGTGCTTTCTAACCATTGCAGATAGCGCACACGTACATCGTGACCGAGGTTTCAATCATTACCTATTCAAATCGATATAGTTCTCATGAAGATTGATGACTATTATCGCTGGACAATAAGTTTGAAACTTTTCTACGTCCCAAAGCGTGTGTCTAGGTACTACCAGAATCCAATACTGACCATAAAGATCAATGCATAGACTCAATCAACGTAATGACTGGAACGTCACATTGCCTCTAGTTATCTCTTCATGAACTTTCGGGCGGTGCTTAAAATTGACTAAAACTTCATACTCTTGCCCAAATTCAACATTGTCACCAAATGGACCTATAATAGCCTTTACATTTGTATCAACTGGAACCTCGATTACACATATTTTTATGGGCTTCGTATAACCATTTTTCAATGCGTGGTAAATCGCGATGTAAGGAGACAAAGTTGTAGACACAGGTTTGGTCCAGTCATCATTTTCATTTTCAGAACAGACACCGCGAAACAAAATCTGACCTTTGGCTAATGAAAGACCTTTCTCCTGTATTTCCATATCTAAATTAATGAAATCATCGACATTGAAACCTCTATAGTTTCTCTGAAATAGTTTAAATATCGGGGTATCACCGTTACTGGCCATACTCTCCTGCCATTGATTCAAAACATTTGAACTTTTAAGGAATTCTTCATACTTAATACATTTATTAGGTTTTTTGTGGGTACTAGGGTCAATGTGATATCCATAAAGCCCTGAAAACATGTCTAAACAACTTTCCAGACTACCGTCCCAACCAAGTAGCTCAACATCAAATTTATCTATCAGTACCCCCTCCATCGAAAAATATAAAGCACTTAAAAGTCACCTTGTTAACTAAACTCAGCCAATCGAATAAGCTGGCGACTAGGTAAACTAGTTTGCCATTCGAGTAACTACTTCCTTATATATATGTCCATATCCCTCTGAACCGCGTCTCAGTAAGTAACTAAAATCTACCGGTCTTGTATCATAAACTTCGAATGTGTCATGAAAAGCGCTATCGCGACCAACAAATACTTTCTCCAAACAATCGTCAAACTGATCAGCAGTGATGTCGACAACAATAGTTTCATTCACCGTTAACCAAACATGGTTATTTTCACTGTACTCGCATTCCGGAGATGGACGTTTGCCGACTGACTGTACAACGTTAACAGCATATTTATCTCTCAAATAGAGTCCCAAAATTACACTAGATACCTCACACGAACCTGAAGGAAACCTTTGAAGCTCAACATCAACATAGGTTGACTCTGAAACGACCTTCTTAATCACTTTCCGGACCAGGGTGGCCACTGTTTTTAGTTCTGATACTTGCACTTAATCTCCTTATCAATCATTAGCTAATTCCTTATATTGGGAATTTTTCGCGATTGAATTTCGTCTATGTTGCGGTCATCAAATATAAAACTCAACCAATATCAATCTATGATGTGTGTCGAAAGATAATATATTTGAAGAGCTCAAGAACTATCACTATCATAATTGCCATTCTTTATAATATTTTCAGTTAGTTAGAAAAGGAAGTGGTGAATGAGAAGCGTTGTTAGTGATGATAAAATCACGGATTTTAGGGAGTTAGTGAACTCAAACTCTAGCTTTGTGTATCAAATCTACAAAGATAAAGGCGGTAAGAACCTTTTTAACCTCGTTTGCTCTGCTATGGATTGGATCACTGTTTCTGTTAGGCACTTAGAAAATGCACCTGAGTTTGACAAGAATATAGATAGTAGATGTATGCAGGTCTACTCTCTTATCTCTTCAATAGACCTCATTTTCGAGTCAATCAAACAACTCCATCGAGTGTTTATGAATGACAATAAAGATCCGTTTCATGGTGAAAAGAAATGCTTCAAAGCTCGCCTCTTCCCTAATGAAGATGACAATAATTACTTTAAAACTATTAGGGCGTGTTTCGGTGCTCACCCAGTAAATCTTAATCAAGAGAATTCAAAGCGATTCGCAAGTTGGCCATTTACAAGCAGTTTCAACACTGGCGACCTGAGTGTTCATTTGTACAGTCGAGATGTGGGCAAAGAGGACTTAACGTTAAACCTGAATATCAATGAGCTGTTCGAATTTCTCAAGATACGATATGAGTACCTAGATGTTATCGCTGATAGGATTGAAACGCTGTTTGTTGAGTACCAACACAAACTTTCAAAAGAAAAAATTGAGACTAAACCTGATCCTTTAGAACAACTCTATGTTCTTCGCACTGAGTCAGAAAAAAGATTAGATAACGAAGACTATAATGGAGAGATTGATGACCTCATTATGATTTTTGAAGCGGAAGTAACTGACGCTGACCTTGTACCATTAGCTGATAAGTATAAAGAATCCCTCCTACCTCTGATTGAAGAGATTAAGACGAATCTACAAGAAATGAACATCGTTGACCTAGCAACCATTAGTGTACTGAGATTAAGATCTGACCTTAATAAAGAATTACGATACGAACTCGGAAAGTTCTACACTTGGGTTCACAGTGGTAGGTATGATCCGCTACTCGAATACTATTTTGAAAGGTTCGACGCTTCTACTGATGGTAAGTTCAAGTTCACCAAAACTGATGACATCAAACTTGCGTTTCTTAAAACAAAACTTATGCTCACTGAAAGGTGTGAATAAGTTGGCTTTGCCCTTTTCTTTAGCTGCTCAATACTTTTGAATATCAAAGTGACCTCAACATTACTGTTTCAACTTTGGACTGTATCTCATTAAGGGGCAAAGCCTTCTCAGAACACTGCTAAACCAAAATGGCAAACTCGCTCACGCCACTTGAACGGGAAAATCAAGCATGAAAGGTGAATGCTTTAACTGCACTCAAACTTACTATCATAAATGCCCCCTAGTGTATCGTCGGTTGAGTGTTAGGCAGCGAGTTCAGGTTGTGTTCAATTTGTTCAGCATCCGACATCTTACTGGCGATGTAGTGTTGGGTCCCCTCTTGTCGTGTTATCGGATCGATATTGATGATTTTGAGGTTGCCTGGAATGATGGCAGAACCAAATTTGGTAGATAGGTATTCGAGCTTATGAAAGATTTGAATCACTGCGGCTGCACAGTTGAGAGGCTTAACCTCTTCGAGATAATAAGTGTAATGATCGAGAGGATTGCTACGTTCTGTATGCTTTTCACAATATGCCTGCATGAGCTCCATAGTTAACGCACCAGTACCGCAAAATGGTTCATAGACCTCGTTATCATTGAGCCCCATCATTTGCTCTAAAAAATCGTCATCTTGATGATTGTTCATTCGTTTCGTCTTTGTATTCACACCTAACTCAATCAGAATGTCCCCGATTGGATCACTGTACCCATTAAGCATTGCATTGCTTAACAACTGTGCAAGCTCTACCACCCCATCTTGTACTGATTCTTTAGAATCTAACCTTGTAGTCACTTTGTGCTGATTAGTATGCGCAAAGGCCCAATAGAAGACAAAATCAGAGAAGGATTTGGAATGGCTGTCGTCAAGGTTCCAACTGGTGATGATATTCAGTGCTTGGTTGATCGTGTCCTGTTTATTCATGTGCGCTAACCCATTTAAGTTCTTGATAGTCGGTTAAAACGGTTATGCAACATACGAATGCGGATTTAGGAAGTATTTCAAAGAAATTGAAATTTAGGGTGAAGCGATATGGCTGGATGTGTCAAAGCGGATGGAAATGGTGGATGAAAAGCCACCGATCGGGTGACTTTTCATCTTAACTACAAGGTATGCAGCTACTTATTCAGGTAACGTGTCGAGAAACACATTTTACCTCCTAAGTCTTTTAAGCGGCCATCGAGTTCTTGACGACGCTTTTTTTCAGCTTCACAACTTTTGCAGGTTCCCATCTCACGCTGGCCATGTTTAGTGGTGCGCTTGACGTGCCAAAATTCTTTAGTGAGCGGAAAAAAGTGATTGCATAAGGTACATCGTTTTTCAATACCAATGGCAGTCAATTTCATTTTTCCTAGCTGAGAGTTTTTACGCAAAATGTTGTCAGTAATTGCAAAATGGCAGGTGTCTAGTGACATCGCGATATTGGCAATTGGTACTTCAAACTTTTTGGCAATTTCATTTATCGGCATATCTTCTTTGGATAACGCTTTAATTAAGATATGGTCGGTATCATCTAAATAGGTTGATTCCACGATAGATTCCTCCAATTTTGAGGGATCTATCCCTATGAGGGAAGATCCCTCACGGGTAGTGGTGGGTTGTATCAAGGTTTGGGGTTAAATGAAGTAACCTTGATATGGACAGCTCTCAGAAGCAGGGTAATCACTGTATTGCTTACCTTTTCTGAAACTGAATTTTAATGGGTATTTAACTGGTGCTAATTGCAGGTCAGTTCTCAAATGCGATGGGAGATCGTTTGGTCTAATTTCCTCGCCGTTCACGATAATGAAATCGGAAAAAGCTTGGAATTGGGTAAACTCGCGTTCAAGCAGTGCAGGGTTCACCTGTCTTAGCACATCCAACTCATTCTCTTTAATGAATAGATGGTTATCGTATTCAAAAGAGTCTAAGCCAAAGGCCAATTTTATCCCCAGAGTTCGGAGCTCATCGTCGTCGTATGAGTTCGTGACTGTCGTTGGCAAATTATGTTTCGCTAACCATGTATAAGCATCAACACCTCCGAAAACACCATAACCTTCATAAGCCGGTTCATATATTGGGTCTTCGTTGTTTGGTTGGAGCATGTACACTGGACGACACTTCTCAGTACACGTATTAAAGATTGACTGTTTTGTGTCAGCGGTTTTGAAAGAAAAAAAGCCCATAATGTGTTCCTCTGCATAAGGTGGTTAACCTATGAGGCACACAACTCCCCTACGGGACGTATGCCCCAAAGGGAGTAAAAGGAAGATTCCTTTAAGATTGGTTACTTCGTTAAGAAGTCAGCAATAATGCTCATGGCATCTTGCGTATTTTTGATGACTGCTGCGGCGCTAGTGTCTCCGTGGTCCGAAGCGTCATACCAAATATCAGCAACAGCGCCATCTTGAAGAGCTTCAACCTCAGTTTTAGGCACAGTGCCGAGAAATGATTTCAAGATGTATAACGCTGAACTGTGCAATGTATCTGCACGGTCAGAAATCATCTTTTCAACCAACTCTGCGCTGATGTCTTCAACGGCTTCACACTTATTGTCTTCAATGAATTCGAGCAACTTGGCTTTATCATCGAGCAATTCAGAATCAATAACTTCACTAAGGTACGCGCCAGCGGCCTCAAGATAGAAGTATTTCGATGCTGTTAAGTTGTCTAGAAACTCCAAAACGGATCGAGGGGCTTCAACATCTTGCGATGTAGGTGTTAGTTCATTCATGGTATACCTCTTGAAATGAGGGGACCGCCCTAATGGGTATCGGACCCACAGGGGGTTAAGCTATAAATAGCTTCGCAATTAAGTCAGCTAAACTGATTATCCCTAAAAGAAATCCAATCAAACCTAAACGAAAGGAAAGCTTTACATTGAGATCTGGGAACGTCCAAAACCATCTTGTTATGTCCCACCAGTCAGCTGTATTCACAGACAAACGAACGTCTTTATTAAAGGTCACACCAAGTTCATTTACACCATCGTAATCGATAGCAATATATTCCTTGTTCAGCCCTTTAATCTTGCCGCCATTCCCCATGCAATATCGGATTATCCATTGACCATTCTCTTTGTTGGTGATTCGAATTGCCGTTCGTCTTTTTAGCTTTAAGCTTCCAAAACCAACACGACTGTTTTCGAATCGAACAATTGAATGAGACAGGCCAGAGTCTTGATCAGGTAAACGCAGAACACGTTGAGCAATCATAAAGCTGTGACCATCGTGTATTCGACGACATGGACGTTGAATATCTAAAGTTTTGCGATTCATCAGTTTGCCTCCGTCAGTTCAATCGAACGCTGAATACAAAGAGACATAAACGCAGCCATGACTGGATGATTTAGATCTTCGAACCAACGTTGCCATGACTTCCAGCTAGAGTTTTCATCTAAGCTACATTCCGCAAGAGCAGAAGAATGCACGCAAGCATGGCTCAGTAATTGAGTGACTTTGCGTACCAGTGTTTCTTGATATCGAATACCCGTCACATCGAAAGGAAGTTTGCACGAAAGCTGTTCGGCTTCTTCGGTTTCAATCGGAAAGATATCGTCATTTTTTATCAAGAACGCTTGATGACTTGCTTCAAAACAAAATGTCACGAAGTGTGGATTCACGCCTTTTCCAATTGGAAACAAGACACTGCCACAAGGCTTTACAACCCAGAGAAATTGGGTGGTTGGGTTATCACGGCGAGTACGATTCAAGCTACGCGCATCAGCTTCAATATCATCAATCGCAACGATTGGTAATCCGAAGGGTTTTGCTGCAGTTAAAAGCATATCTGAAGTGATCATATTCAGTTCCTCCAAGAACTATTAAGGTTTTGAAGGGACAACTTCCCACAGGGAAGAAAGTCCCTGCTAATGGGTAAGATGTAAGGGTTGAGCTATATAGCTCTTTGCTTGACTAGACCTAGACTCGGGCTAGTCGTGCTGAATGCACGTTTGCCAAAAAAACGAATCGATAGTTCTTGAAACAGGTACATTTCAAACATCGACTCAGGGCTAAATGAGCAATATAACTTGCGAGTACCAAACCAACTTCTTTCCATGATGTCAGCACCAAAGCTGGATACAATCGATTCAAACTGCTTGAGTTTGTACTGATCTTCCCAGGTTGTAGGTTTGACGATCCAAAAAGACATGGAATGACAATAAGGCATAGCCTCATAACTCACTGCTTGCTTGAATGCCAATCGTAATGATTTAAGCCAGCCTTCAGGGGTTGCCCATCGACCATTAGGCTTTAAATCGCCACTTTCAACACTTCGGCACCATTCACATCCGTATTTTTGGAATAGTGAATACTCAGTGTCGACACCGCAATACATCCAATCTCGGGTGCGCTTTCCTGACTCTGTATCAACACAATTGGACGGACCAATTAAGAGTTGAAGCATGTACAAGTTATCCGTTGAGATGATCTTGAACCGTCTGAAAAGTTCGGCATCGATATCGTAATCGCTCATAGTTGAACAATTGATATTGAAATGTTTGAGTAGGAAATCTTTCTTTTGTTGACTTACTACATCTGCAGGACAGAACGTAGCAAATTTCTCATAGATGATTTCATATGACATAAGGGTTTCCTCCATAGGAATTGGGGATACAAGTTCAATGTCTTTGATTGACGTTGAGTTTGTTGGGGTTATGGGTAATTAAGGTAGTTCGATGTCAATGTCTGATTGCGAATCAACGCAACAAACAAGTATTTCACCGTCTTGCTTATATCCAATAGGGTCATTTAAGTAAGTAGGAGTGCCAGTAGCTTTGAGACGACAAGCGCCACAGTAACCATTTCGGCATTCAGAATTTACTTTGTATCCAGCTCTTTCTAGTGCGACAAGCGCCGTACAAGAATCAGTTGGAATGGGTGTGTTGTTAACTCGCATAATAAACCTCGAATAAATCTCCAGCAGGCATGCAAATACCAAGAGAACGACCGTTGTCCCATTGCATATGCAATGTTCCCATGTCGTCGATACGCTTGATTTGACCAAGTTCTCCTGCATCAATTGGGTCAATATCGTTCATGTGAATCATCTTGATGATGTCACCAGGTTTAAGCGATTGCTTGATCAAGTCGGTACTTGGAACAAATACAGTCTCAGCCAGAAACCAACTGTCTAAAGCAATGTTATCGTGGTATTTCTGATCTAAAAGAAATGGGACATTGAGTAATCCATTTGATGTAGTTCGGAAATGTTCACGGCCAGTAAGCTCAAGAGAGGCGTTGATCCAACGGACAGCGCATTGCGCTATTTGTAGGTCCAACGGGTTGTCGTTGCAGATATAACGAGTCATAGAAGACGCATAGTTTGCTAAAGCTGCATCAATAATAGAGTTGCGCATGGTCATTCCTCCAAGGAATAAAGGAACAAACGCAACCTATGGTAATAGGGCTCGTATTGTTCCCTATAGGTAGGTTTTTGTGACTTGGGGTTCAAAGTCAATGGGGACATGTCATAAGACAAGAGGATATTGCAACAGCATCCTAACTGGATGAGGAATTATCACTTTAATAAAGTGAAAAATTTCTCGGGTTAATCAATTACAGTTAACATCATTTCTGGCTTCATTTTGCCAATTACTGACTGAGTTTTGCCTGTTTACGTACCACTTGTATTTTTATCCACTAATGGCTTAACAGTAGCCTCAAGGTTGATTTCCGTTGTTTCGTTCCATCTTTTATCGGCACGACCGCTTTTACTTGCAGTAAGATCCACCCTAACCTCTCCGACTCTTCAACGACGATGCTTTCATACGTTGCCTCAATTTGACTTCGCGCTTTGTCCATATTCGGGAACTGTAGCTCTGAAAGCCCCGTGATGTGTTTACCATCGACTGTGTACCAAGACCCAATGACCATCAGACCCTCCTTTGTTTACGTCGTTATACAGCGCCCCATGACTTCTTGAGCTTTTTTGCATTTAGACCAGCGGTAAATGGTGTAAATGCAAAAAGCCTCCCCGAAGGAAGGCTAGTGCTTATTTAAGCGACATCGTTAAATACTCTATCGAGATACCCAACAGGTGTCAGCTTGTTTTTGGCTAAGTAACCGATGAAATTCTGATAACCAGAATCACACCACTCATCAAGCCAGTCTTGTGATTTTGCCATCTCCTTGATAGGACTCGGTGGAGTTGCAATGGTCACTTTGCAGTGATTCATATTTTTCTCTACACGTTCCTTCAATGACAAGGCAGCTCTGTCTCCTTCCGGCATGTCTTTTCCTTTTGTAAGGCGATCTTTATCTTTAAAAATAACCAAGTCGGTTACTTCGAAAGGAATATCGATCAGCTCCATTAAAGTAGAAGAGATACCTGACCAAACAGGAATGCTCTCAGCATGCTGGCAAGCCAAACAGGTTTCAGGACCTTCTCCAACACCTAACACTATTCGTGTATTACCCATTTCGTCTTTACAGATTAAAGGCATACCAAACTGTATTGATGCACCGCGAGGATCCTCTATAGGTGACATTTGCATCTTAGGGTTATCAAGTAACGGTGATTTATCTGAGCCATCGTCATTCAAAAAAATTCGATGAAAAGCAATCGCCTCACCTTTCAAATTTTGAATGTATAAAACAATGCCTGGTAAATACACTTCGTTGCTTTGTGAGTCCCACATTTTAAGATTTGAATGAAACCCAACGTTGCAAGGTATTTGAATGTCACCTAATCCGCGAGATACCAAGTAGTTAATACCTATTTCGGATTCAGTGACAGACAATGCCTCATGCTCAACCTTTTGCAAAATCCATTGGCGTTTGCTTATAGCTTCAGGACTCAGAACAGCTTTCTCTTCTTTTTGGGCGGCTACGGCCTTCACTTCTCGCTGAGAAATGTTGTCTGTAGACTCCCCCAAAATATCTAAGATAATGTCCATCGCCTTCGATTTATTACAATTTTCAAGCCAAGCGACCATATCAATGCCATCACCAATACGACCCTTACCATTGTAATAACCGCCACCAGACTCGTTCCAATCTTTGTACAAGCGAAAGACAGTTTTGCCTTTGCCAGTGAATGGATCTGATACAGCTTTAGAAACGCCATTTGAAGATTTTCGCATCGCCTCAGTCAGTTCACCGTAACATTTGAACACTGAGGACCAGCCACCATGACGCATCACTAACGCATGTACATCTTGGATTTTTGATCTTCTATAATTGCTCATTTTGACCTCCTAAAAGGAACGCTCCGAAGAGCGTCACAGTTACGTTTAACTAATTTCAATCGATGACAACAAGTTCTGTTGAATCATGTCATCCAACACAGCGGGAAGGTCATCAGCATCCTGTATCACTTGATAATTTGGAATGCCTCCGTACCTTGATTCGCATATATTGATTGACGCAACATCAATCCCTTCGGCAGTACATTGCTGCACCTCAGTTTCAACCGCATGTATATCAGCTGGACAACCATCAGTAACAACAAGTAATTGCTTTCTGCTTGCCATATCGAGCTTTTTAAACTCTTTACGTGCAGCTAAGACAGCCCTATTTGTTTCTGTCCCATCAGCAGCGCCAACACCTATTCGCGGATAGCATTGCATCATAGACTCATTGAATGACTTTCCGATATAAGTGCTCCTATTGAAATACAACACTGATACTGGTACATCCAACTCTTCAAGTGCAGTCGCAACCGATAAAGCGGCTTTCTGAGCAACTTCCAATCGACAGTAGCCAGTGCGATCACCAACGCTATCTTTGACAGGTACACCCATTGAACCAGAAATATCAATCGCAATAACGAATGACGATTTATGAGTCTCAACGATATCTTCTGTATAAAAGATTCGACTGTTCCCGGCAGGTACACCCGCAAGTAAATCACAATCAAAATCGCTACCAGATTCATCGTACATGATGGGTACAGCCTCTTTAGCCCACATCTGCGATTCGATAATACGTTTAATCGCACGAGCGCCTGAGTTAACACTGTTTTGGATTGGCACAGATAACATACGCGCATTTAGCTCTGGCGTGACGTTGTACTGGCAGATGTCTTCATAAGATGCTGGATTCTCTGAAGCATGCTTATTAATCGCCTTGTTTATAAGGTCATGTAGATCGACTAATGCTTCACCCAAACTCTGAAACTCTTCATCCGTTAATGGATTACGTTTGGAAGAGCCTTGAGCTGAACCTGAGCCCTGACCATCTGAATCATCATCTGAATCTGAACCGGAGCCCTGACCATCTGAATCATCGTCTGAATCTGAACCGGAGCCCTGACCATCTGAATCATCATCTGAATCTGAAC